>CAZEGG010000117.1:0-9489 GCA_964511755.1 uncultured Desulfobacteraceae bacterium
ATATTCCCTCCGCTTCGTTCGCTTCGCCGTCCCTGGCTTCGCTCACTGCGGATGTCGACCCTTCCGCTGTCCTGCTCCAGGGCCGACATGCGCCGCTCCGGGAACATCCCGTTCCCCTGCTCTCAGAGAACGATCGGCTTTGTACAGAGTTGTACCATTACAAAGCTGGGATTTATCTGCGGCCGTTTGCCAGCTTCAGCGCTGAAGGAGAGCGGCGAAGGGCTGCCATGGCGCAGATGCCGACGATCGGTCCCAACAGAAGAAACGAGAACGCCCACTGCCAGCCGACCAATTCCACCGCATTGGGAAGCAGTCGGATTGTGACCAGAGTCAGGAGAAAGCCAAGGCTTGTCTGTAACGTCAGCGCGGTACCCATATATTCCGGCCGGGCTAATTCACTGACGCAGGCCGAAAACTGGGCTGAATCCGCCACAACGGCGAATCCCCACACCAGGCAGAGGCTTACCAGCAGAATCGGGTTTCCCCCAAAAAATAATCCCGCGGTAAGGCAACATGATCCGCTGATTGCCAGAGACCAGATGGTAATCGTGGTGCGTCCGAGACGATCTGCCAATTTGCCCGCAGTGACACTTCCCAAGCTGCCCATGGCGATCACCGAAAATGCCCAGACCTCGGCCCACTTGGGATCTGTCCCGGACATCCCGAAGCTCACGGCCATGAAAATCGGTACCCAGGTCCACATGGCGTAGAGCTCCCACATATGTCCCAGGTACCCCAGGTTAGCCATCAATATTTCCCGGTCGTGAAAAATGTCTCCCGCACAATGCCAGTCAAACGGCGGGCTCTTCACGGAATAGGGTCCCGGCCGCACAAACGCGATGGCAATCAGGCCGCCCAGAACAGCAAGAGAGGCAGCAATGTAAAGGACGATCTTCCACTGGTCCAGGCTCCCGAAAACACGGAACAGGTGTGGAGAAGCGGTACCAACCGTGAGCGCCCCGATCAGCGCCCCGATGCCGAGTCCCCGATCCTCTTTGGTCCAGGTTGCCACGAGTTTCATACCCACCGGGTAGACTCCCGCCAGAAACATGCCGGAGAGGAACCGCAGGAACAGAGTCGCTGCAAAAGCGCCCGGGAATAGGGAAATGAACGCCGTACAGAGACCTGCGGCAATTGAACTGACTGCCAGAAGCCGATCCGCTGCGATTCTGTCCGCCAGATTAAACACAGCCGATCCCAGCGCCCCGGCAACGAAACCGATCTGAACCGACATGGTGAGCCATGCCTGACCGGATTCGTCCAATCGCCAGAGACGGGTGAGAACCGGAACAACCGCGGAGGCGGAAAACCACACTCCCATGGCCATCATTTCCGCCAGGGAGAGCAGGGTCATCGTCCCTATTTTAGATGGGTTTTTCAAATGTGTACTGTTGATGAGCTCGATATGCCGACAAATTGAAATAGTGTAGCCCCAACGTCATCAAATCGCAAGGTCACTCCGGGTGAAGGCGCAAAGCCCTCAGTCGTCGACGGCCGAAATTCCCTCGAAGAAGGAGACTCTGTGTTTCTCGTTGTAGAACTCATCCGTACTCCGGATATAGTCGTGAATTGCCTCGCCTGTCCCGTAAATTCTCGTGGCCACTCTATTGGTCTCCGGCTCCCGGTTCTCGCTGATGGAATAGAAATGGTTGTCGGAACTTTGGAAAGTGAACAGGTGGCACTCTGCTCCGTGAATGCCGCGGATCCTTTTCAAGCCTCCCCTTTCAAGCACCCTGAGAAAATGATTCCGCCATTCCTCAGCCACCCGAACATCCCATTCCTTCTCGAACTGGAAGTGATACTTGTCCGGATCTTCCAGGGCACAGACATCCTGGAAGGCAGCATCTCCCATCCTTTCGGCACGGAGACCCGCCCCGCCGTATTGCAGCGCCTGGACCAAGAGCACGGGGGCCGTAGCTGCGGTGACCAGTGTCAGCAGAACCGCGACGCTGTAGATCTCCTGGCCGATCACCCCTGCCGATACGCCGACTCCCGCGATAATGAGAGCGACCTCTCCGCGGGGCATCATCCCGAGACCGATGCGAAGACCGCCCCGTACATTGAATCCCACGAGCAAGGCCGGAAGGCCTGAACCGAGAACCTTGCCGACGATCGCGAGTGCCGTGATAAGGAGTCCAAAGAACAGAATCCCTCCGAGGGCACGAAAATCAACGAGCATGCCCATGACCACAAAGAAAATGGGCACGAAGATATGATAAACCGGCGCCAGTTGCTCTTCCAGATGGGAAGAGACCTTTGCCGAAGAGAGCGCCAGCCCGACCACGAAGGCCCCGATAATCATGGCGAGCCCGGAAAATTCGGCCAGTGCTGCTGCTATAAAGCAGAAGCCCAGCGGGATAACCAGACCGGACCCTTTCGTTTCGAACCTCTTCAGGAAGAAATCCATATATCTTGCAAGCACATACCCGAAAAGGATCAAACCTCCCAGAAACCCGATGCTTTTGGCACCGGTCAGGACGATATTTTTCAGGTCGAAGCTGCCCAGCGTACTCACCATGACGACCGCAGCCAGTATCAAGATGCCCAGAACGTCGTCCACCATCGCTGCAGCCAGTATCGTCACACCTTCAGGTGAGTTTGTCTTTTTCAGTTTATTGAGAACGCGGGCCGTGATTCCCACCGAAGTGGCAGTCATAACGGCTCCGATAAACAGGGCTTCCGGCGACAGAAAGCCCTTTCCCACCCCCATGAAGACGGTAGCCAGCACACCGAACAAGAAGGGAAAGAAGACTCCGCCAATGGCGGACGCAAGCGAAGGATAGACGTATCGCAAGAACAGCCTGAGATCGGTCTCCAAGCCGGAAAGGAAGAGCAGGATAATAGCAGCCAGCTGGGCCAGAAAATAGAGCTCTCCGGGAATGGCGGCTGCAACACCCGCCCCATGCCCTTGGGTCACCCCTGGAAGGAATAGAGGGCCAACATACGGAAGAGACACTCCTCCAAGGGCGTACGGCCCGATGATCATCCCCGCAACCAGTTCGCCCAGAACGCCGGGGACTTTCAAGAGACGCTCGGTGATCTCGCCGGAGATTTTGGCCGCCAGCAGGATGATCGAGAGCTGAATAATCAGCTTGGGAACCTCGTGTATAATTTCCGCTGCCATGACTTTCTTCTCCCATCTTCCATGATGAAATCCCTGCTTTAGGGATTTCACCATCTTTCATGGCCGCAACGTCATCCATCCGATAAACAGCAGGATGATCCACGAGCACGGAATACCCAAAGGAAATTCTTCCGGTGATTCCCAAAGTAACGTTTGGTGGCTTGTTCTCCCCATGTCCAGTCGGACCGGAGACGGGTTCCCGACAGCACCAGCAGAACGACTGACAAAAAGAAATGACAATAACATGGATATCGTGCTATTTCAATCCATGTTTGTTCTCATGAATGCACGCTGCACTGCTGAAACGCGCGCGGTCCGTAAATATTTCTTGAATAGGCACCGCCGCAGTATTCATGGTCTTGGGCAAAGATCTGCTGCCCCGTTCCTTCCGAGGGTCATGAATTTTTCAACCAAAGGCTCCTGGCAGGAGCCTTTCTTAAAGGCTTTCACCAATGGGATTTCGAAAAGATGAGAGGAGATGAATAGATATGGCTGAACCAAAATATCCGACAGGAGAAGGAATCTGGTCGAAGGGGGAGAGAAAAGAAGCGGCCTACAGGCAGGTCCGGCTCGGAACGCCCTATCCCGAGGCCGTTGAGCATTTTAGAATGGCGGTGGAGGGGAGGGAGGACTTCGATCCGGCGGTCCTCTTCGTGTGGGGGACCATGCAGGCGACCGCCGTGCTCAATATCCTGAAGGCGGCGGAGGAGACCTTTGGAGAAGCCGGGCAGGAGATGGTGCGAAAGGCCCTGAACAGGGCGGGGTACGAGGCCATGGAAGGCCTCCTGAAAACGTCGCATTTTCCCGAGGACATGGAGGAAATGGAACTGGCCTCCTGTATTATCACCGGGTTGAATACCGTGCTTTATGCTTCTCTGGAGAACCCGTGGGTCACCTCAAATGAGCGTTGCGAGTTTGACATCCTCTGGTGTCCTCACCAGGACCGATACACGGCCTTCGACTGCCGGGTGCAGCGATATTTCGTAGAGGGCATGTTCCAGGCCCTTGATGATCACGGCAAACCCAATGTCACCGCCTGGGTAGACAAGCTCATTCCCCGAGGCGCCGAATGCTGCCACTTCGTGGTGGAAAAAAGGAAAGATCCGGAAGGGAGAAATCCCTGGCTCACCTATTCAGACGAATTGGGAGAGCGGGCCTTTCAGAAACTGGGAAAAAAGGAATAGCGGCTGCTCTGATCCTGAAGGGGACGCCGGGAGGTATTCCGCCCGATTCAATCGGATCTTGAAAGGCTGTTTCAGCGAGACGGACGGATTCGGGGAAACCGAAAATTTCTCCCTGGAAGGAGATTGAGAAGCACGCCGTAAAGAGTATTTTTCCCGCCTGTTTCCGGATCATTCGAGTCCGCCGGTCTCAAAACAGATTCTGCCTTTGCCTCGGGAAACATTACCCGGAGCCAGGCAACCAAGCTCTCATTTCCCGTATCATCGTCGAGTAGCCTTGCCATTTTCCTGTCTCCTCTCTTTTCTCACCGCGATAATCGCCAGGATCGAAAATTTCACGTGGACGCCCGGCCTAAAAACCCACCTCCCGGGAAAGCGTGTAGTACGCGACCGTCGCTTCACCCCCGTAAAACATCTCCTCCCTCGGTTCCTTGAGAGACACATATGCACATTCACCGCACCCCCAGACCTCCCACGATTGACTGATGGCATAATCCAGGCATGTCCCGTAATGGGGACAGAACACATTTCTTCTCCCCAACCTCTCGATGGGCTTCTTCGCAGTCTCCATTTTCAACTCTCCTCGCACCTCGCTCATTTCAACACCCCGTTTATTTATCCGGCATCGTCTTCTTTTCAACACGAGCAGTATGCGCTCTCTGCCGTCCGGCAAACCGGTCATCACTCACCTCCGTCAGTCAGGCAAGAGTCGTTCCTTTTTTATCGACCGTAAGAGGAGCTTAACCAGACCACTGGATTGTGTCTACCGGGAGAATACTGATTTTTCATAGTTTATTTCTGAAAAGCGGGAGCAACCGGCGGGCAGACCTTTCAGGGAGGACAAAAGACGGCACATTGTGGGCTAACCATGAAGTGGCTGTTTTGCGAACAGTCTACCACATAGTGGGAGTCGGGCTGCAATATGGATGCTGGGAAAATTCTTAAAATCCGCTAAGGTTTTTACTGATGGCGCTCTTCACTGCTCCCGAGTGGGATGTTGTTGCGGGCTTCTCCGCGCCAGGGAATGGAAACCGATTTCAAGCCGGTGAGAGATATCGCTCTCTGTGAACAGCATGCAAGACAGAAGAAAGCCGACGCGGGCTAGAAAAAAGGCCGCCGGGGTCACGGGGAGGATACCCGGTGACGGAATACGACAGGCATCGGCTTGTCCCGTAAAGGGGTGTTTCTGCCGGGCAAAATTCAGCGATTATACACCGGTTTCCTCTTTTCCAGAAATGCGGCCACCCCTTCCCGCCCGTTGGGATGAATCGAACATTGGGACAATGCCTCGCGCTCTTTTTCGAGGGCGACCTCAAAAGGGGTGTCCAAAGAGTCGACCAGGAGTCTTTTGGAGGCGGCAAAAGAGGTAAGGGGCATCTTTTTCAGTTCCTCCAGTAATCCAAGAGCGCGGTCCAGAGCTTTTCCGTCGTTTGCCATTTCCGTTACCAGTCCCCAGGCAAGGGCCTGATCAGCGTGTATGATCCTGTCGAAGGCCGCGATTTCCATTGCCTTTGCAAGCCCTACCAGCCTTGGCAGAGAATAGGTGCCGCCTCCGTCGATACTCAACCCGTTGCTGGTGTAGCCCTGCTTCAGCGCTGCTGACTCTTCCATCACCCTGAAATCGCAGGCAAGGGCCAGTGAAAACCCGCCGCCGGCAGCCAGCCCGTTGATCGCGGCAACCACGGGCTTCGGCATTCTCCGGATTTCCAAAATAGCTTGATGATACCGGGAGGCCAGTTCATGGAACGCCGCATCCGGCTCGCCCTCGTAGACTGACAGCCACCTCAAATCGCCACCCGCACAGAAGGCCTTTCCCTCCCCCGTGACGGCTATCCCTGCCAAGCCCGGGTCCGGAGCCATTCTGACCAGCAGTCCGGCCAGTTCACCGATCATCTCCAGGTCAAAGGCGTTGTATGCTTCGGGACGATTCAGGGTGATCACGGCAAGACCTGAACGGATTTCCACCTTTATTCTTTCAGACATCTATCATTCCTCCTCTTTATCTCATTGACCACTGCTCCTGGTTTATATATAATTACAGAAAGTGTTTCCAGTTCAAAATCAGAAACTTTGGTTCATCTGATTATTGCGTGCTCTGAAGTTCAAGGACTGATTGAACGACATGCGGGACAGGGCCTTTTTTCTTCGATTCGTGCGGCCCTGAAAATGAGAAAGAAGACAAATGAAGACAGCAAAACCATGTCTTGTTGATACGTATAACCGCCACCTAAACTATCTCCGTATCTCCATCACGGATCGATGCAACCTGTCGTGTGTTTACTGCAAACCTGACCGGTGCGTGCCGAAGCTGCAGCATGAAGATATTCTCACCTATGAGGAAATCCTGCGCCTGACGAGCATCGTTATCCCTCTCGGCATCACCAAAGTCCGCCTTACCGGCGGCGAACCCCTGGTAAGGAAAGGTGTGTGCGATTTTCTGGCCAGGTTAACGGCCCTGAAGGGGCTCGAAGATGTTTCTCTTACTACCAACGGCATCCTGCTGAAAGAAAAGCTGGAACGAATCAAGGCAGCCGGGGTCCGGAGGCTCAATGTGAGCCTCGACAGCCTCGACCGTGACAAGTATCGCAAAATCACCGGATTTGACGGATTTCAGGATGTGTGGGAAGGGCTTGAGTCAGCCCGGCAAAAGGGCTTCGATCCAATAAAAGTCAATGTGGTGGTTGTTGCGGGAATCAACGACAATGAAGTCCTTGATTTCGCACGCCTCACGTTCGAGTACCCCTACCATGTCCGATTTATCGAGTACATGCCCATCGGGGTGAGCGAATCGGATCACTGCTTCAAGTATGTTCCCACATCTCTGATCCAGGCCCGGCTCAACTCATTCCGCAGGCTGATTCCTCTTCCGAGAGAGCCCCAGGATGGGCCTTCACAACGCTTCAAATTTGAGGGAGGCGTGGGAGAAATCGGCTTCATAAGCCCCATGAGCAATCATTTCTGCCGTACCTGCAACCGGCTCCGTCTCACGGCCAGCGGACAGTTGCGGCCGTGCCTCCTGTCGGACCGGGAAATAGATGTGAGGGGTCCTCTGCGGGCAGGAGCACCCGACCAGGAACTGGCCGGTATATTCAGGGAAGCCGCCATCAGCAAAGAGGCCGAACATCACCTCACCTCCGACCGTCCGCTGGGCAAGGTAAGCCAAATGTCATCCATCGGCGGCTGATGAGCCTGTTGGAAAATGATCCGTAACACCTTGTCGAAAGAGCCTTTCATACCCCTGTCTGACTTCCGCGGCTCGAATATCTTTCATTGAGCCCCTTCTTATAGATTTTGCCCGAGCCCGTGCGGGGCAGCGCCGGCAGGAATTCCACCGATTTCGGCGCCTTATACCGGGCAAGGTCCTGCCTGCAGAAATCGATAAGTTCCTGTTCCGAGACCTCCATACCCTGCTTCAAGACGACACAGGCGTGCACCGTCTCGCCCCATTTCTCGTCCGGAATGCCGATCACCGCCGCCTCCAGGACCGCCGGGTGACAGTAGAGCACATTTTCCACCTCGGTGGAATAGACGTTTTCTCCGCCTGTGACGATCATGTCCTTTTTGCGGTCTACAATATTCACATAGCCCTCCCTGTCCACCACAGCCAGATCTCCCGTGTAAAGCCATCCCTCCCTGATGCTCTTTTCCGTTTCCTCCGGAAGATGCCAGTACCCCGGCGTCACACTGTCGCCCTTGACGATAATTTCTCCCACTTCCTTCCCGTCCCACGCCACCTCCCGACCGTCGTCCCTGACAACCTTGAGATCCACAAACAGCACGGGTCTCCCTGTTGCGGCTTTGAAGTGAAACTGTTCTCCCTCGGGACGGTATTTCAGGAAATGCTTCAGCAAGGACATGGTCAGGTAGGGACTGGTCTCGGTCATTCCATAAGTCTGGATGTAATCGCACCCGAAGGCATCCATGATTCTTCTTACCACCTCCGGGGCTATGGGAGCGCCGCCGCTGAGCATGACCCGAAGTGAAGGAAACTCCGCCTCCCGCATTGCGGGGTCATGTACCATAAGGTTGAGCATGGTGGGAATCATGTTGGTGAGGGTTATCTTCTCCTGCCGCATGATCTCGATCACGGCTGTGGAATCGAATTCAGGGATCATCACGTGGGTGCCGCCGACCCATGTCACAGCCCAGGTGGCCCAGGCATCTGCGAGGTGAAACATGGGCGCGGCGTGAAGCCAGACATCCTCATCGGTCATCTTGAGTTCCGCAATTGTCCCCAGCGAATGATGCGCGACGTTCCCGTGGGTAAGAATGACGCCTTTCTGGCGTCCCGTGGTCCCGCTTGTGTAATAGAGCTGGGCCACATCATCCGCTTTTCCCTCCACGCTTCTTGGTGTACCCTCTTCTGATTCAAGGAGACTTTCAAGGTTCTCTCCCTCCGGGATGGCCTCTCTCCCGGTCCAGAAGGTCCTAAGAGGCCTGTCAAGCCTTCCAACCGCCTCCTTTACGGCCGGGTAGAACCGAGGCTGGCCGATCAACGCCACCGCTCCGCTGTCCTCCAGGATGAAGGCCATTTCCCTGGCCGAAAGCCGGTAGTTCAGAGGGCAGAGAATCACGCCCGTGATTGCCGCAGCGAAATACGCCTCCAAAAAGTAGTGGCAATTCTGGTGGCATATGGCCACTCTGTCGCCTTTTCCTATCCCTTCGGACTGCAGGCCTGCGGCGAGCAGCGAAACTCTCTGCACAAATTCCCGGTAGGTAAAACGATGCTCGCCGCATATCACGCCCGTTTTATCCGGGTACAGGCGCCCTACCCGCTCAAGCAACGACCCCAGATGCATTCCTTCCCCTCTCCTGTCAGTGAGCGCTCCTATCGAACCAATTCACTCAATCCTTCGTCAAGGATGGCAAGGCCCTTCTCCAGCTGGTGCTTTTCAATGGAAAGGGGCATAAGGGTCCTGATCACGTTGCTGAAATTGCCGCAGGAAAGGAGAATCAATCCCTTTTCAAAGGCCAGCTGGACGAGCCTCTTCGCCTCTTCCGCGGCCGGTTCCTTCGTTTCACGGTTCTTTACCAGTTCCAGGGCCAGCATGGGGCCAATGCCCCGCACCTCGCCGATAATATCGTATTTTTCCTTGAGCTGATCGAAGGCCAGCCGAACCTCCCGGCCCAGCTTGCCCCCCTTTTCGATGAGATTCTCCTGCTCAAGAGTCTCAAAAACCGCCA
>CAZEGG010000118.1:0-9460 GCA_964511755.1 uncultured Desulfobacteraceae bacterium
CGATGGAGTGAACCCGCGACCAGCTTTGTGTGGGCATCCTTAAAGGTCATGCCGGATGTGTTGTCCAGTGTGACCCAGCCGTCCAGGTCCGCCTTTGCATCGTCTTTTGACAGGGAGAGGACATAGTCGGCATGCCAGTTCAGTCCGCCGGTGATGTACGCGAGTTCGGTTTCATGTTTTCCCGCGGTTGCCGCGTCTATCAGCCACCGCAAGGTCGGTCTGGTTATCAGGCCGTTCGGCAGGGAAGGGAAGGTGATTTCCCGGAGGCGTTCTTTTTGGAGCACGGTGATCCCGCCGATTGAATTCTGAATAATGACGCCGCCGGCGGTCCCCATCAGCCGCCCCTTGTACACCGCACCATCACTGGTTACCGCCCTGATCTGCCGGTCCAGATATTTCTCGAGGAGTCTGTCTGTGCTCACAAGATCGTATTCAAAATTCTGTTCGAGCACCCGGGTGCCGTCAGGATCGGTCAGCGAGGCGACATGGACGCTGGTGGGGTCGATCCGTGCAGGCACGTCCGTGAGGCTGATTTCATTCAGCCCTCTCTTGAGCTGGATCACCCGGTGTTCGTTTACCAGGGCCCGGTTGTCGTTGTAGATGGTAACCTGGAGACGGTCGTTGGCGGCAAAGGCCATGGAAGCAAAAAGCAGGATCACGATCAAGGCGGGGACTGTGGGTTTGATCTTCTTCATACACTCCTCCTCGGAAGCTGCGATTCGTAGGGCGTTTATTCCTACACGGGCTACATACCTCTTCGCGTGCGACGTTGCAGCCTTTCCGGCGAAGCCTGTTCTCGCCCCCGGTCAGGGAGCGGGGATAAGGCCTGCGGGCTTCCGGAAGGACAACAGAGGAATACACCGCTGGCGCAGCGGGGTGGTTCATTCCGGAGACACGGCAGGGTGGTTTTTTGCGTATAGATCGGATGATAGGCATGATAGCATACTCCAGGTATGCGGGCAAATGTCTCCTCCCATTTCTCGATGTATTGGCGAAAGGGGAGCCAAGGAGCTTGTAAAGTGCTGGAAATTTTGTTTAAATAGATGAGCAAGAGGTCGATCAACGAAGGATTCTGAGAAAGGATGAGCCATGATGTACCAAAGATATCCCAAAGAGGTGGTGTTGACCGATGGAAAGGAGATCGTGCTGAGGCCTGTCGACCGGGCCGATCTGGAGAAACTGGTCTCTTTTTACCGGAACCTGTCCCCGGAAGACCGATGGTTTTTTAAGGAGGATCCCCGCGAACCGGAGGTTATCCGGCAATGGATCGAGAACCAGGAAAGAGGCAATGCCTTTTCCATCGTCGCTGTTCATGAGGAAGAGGTCGTGGCCCATGCCAGTCTCCTGTGGCGGTCCGGTGGGGGAAGAAAACATATGGGAAAACTCAGGGTCATGGTGGGAGAGCCTTTCAGGCGCAAAAGGCTGGGAACCTGGATGGTGTTTGATCTCACCAAAAGAGCCATGGATCTGGGCCTCCGGAAATTGCGGGCGGATTTCGTGGTGGGGTTCGAAGATCTTGCGATCGAGGCCGTGCAGAAACTGCACTTCACAAAAGAGTGTGTGATAAGGGACTATGTCCGCGATCAGAACGGGAGATATCACGACTGCCAGATAATGATACGAGACCTCCATGAACAATGGGGCGATTTCTGACAACCCTGATGGAAATACCGAACCGGAACAGCAACGAGCAGGCATTCTCCGTTCAGGGAGAAAAGGTGTTCATTCGCTCGTTCTTATCCCCTGATGAAATCGTCCGCCTTTCGTTCAACGAGAGCATGCCGAAGTACGCCCGGTACCGGCCCCTCATACAAGACAAGAATATTCTGATAAAGGCAGCATCCGGTCCCGATGCTAATGTAACGCTGGCAATCGCGCCGGACCGGAGGATTGTGGGCGCAGGGATTCTGCAATATCCATCTCCTGAAGAACGCTGGAACGAGGTGGGAGACCGGTTGGTGATGGAAGTATCAGCCGTGGAAGTGAGCGGTCCCTGGCGCTCACGGGGCCTGTCTCGACATATTCTCAGACTGCTGATGGATCATCCGCTGAAAGAGGAACGTATCTTCTATATGGTGGGATTTTCCTGGACATGGGATATTGACGGCAAGGGTATTACGGCCATGGAATATCGAAACATGCTCATAAAGATATTCGGCGGGGAAGGGTTCCGGATTTACCAGACCAACGAGCCGAATGTCATGCTGCGGCCTGAAAACCTCTTCATGGCCCGGATAGGCGACAGGATATCAGAGGAGGTTCGAAAACGATTCAAATGGGTCCGTTTTGGTTTGGACATCCACCTCGATGAGCTTTAGTTTCAGCTAAATCCTCCACCTCTGGTTGAGGACCCGGATAGGTTCTCCCGATCCAGGGTCTGGGAGGACGTGCAGCCCAGGGAGGAAGCCTCGGAACGGAAGAAATGGCTTCCTCCCTGAGCCCCCTCGATCAGAGACTCACCCGGCATCAAGTTACCACCCAGACCACCTGCTTTTTCGCCAGGTGGACGACTTTATTGCTGACCCTTCCCATAAAATATATGCCTGGTTCGGACAGGCCCCTTCTGCCCACCACAATCGTGCAGTAACCGCCTTCCTCCGCTTCACGGACTATGGAGCCTGCCCGGCTCATTGCGCCGGTGATCAACTTGGTTTTTATCCTACGCGGATTGAGCCCCCAGTTGGTCAAGTGGCTTTTCGCCAGTTCAAAAACAGGGGTAATTCTCTTTGCGGCGTTTTCAACGAAGTCTTCCTGCTCGCTTCTGACCACATGGGCCAGGGTCACATCACAATCGCAGCCCTCCAGGGTCTCGCACACATAGTCAACCGCGCGAACGGAGGAGTCTGAACCGTCCAGCGCTACGAGGACCTTGCGTGTGGCGGGGCATCTTCCCACAACAAAAATGGGGATGAAATCCAGCCGTTCCAGGAGCTTGGTCGTAACACTGCCGAGGACCAGCCCCCTCACCCTGCCGGTCCCTCTTCGGCCGATGATAACCGCTGAATATCCGCCCTTTCTTCCCTCTTCAAGGATGTCCCTGGCGATCCCTGTTCTTCTTTCCTGGGTCTTCACTTGAATGGCATTCTCGGGAAACCCGGAATCCAGCAATTGCCGGCGGGCTTCGTCCATGTACTTTGTCAGCTTCATTTCCCTGGTTGTCTGCCAGGCATGTATGTTCTTCATGCTCTGTTCATATTTCGGCTGTTTCTCAATATCCCAGTAAGCTTCAGGGATTTTCGTCAACACCGAAAACAGAACGACCTGTCTGTTCCGGAAAGGTTCCAGCCAGTTGAGGTACCTCACCGCCTCGAATGCGTGGTCCGAACCATCCAAGAGAACGAGAATCTTCGACTTTGTCTCGGTTGCCATCATTGCTGTTTCCTCACTTCTAGAGTCTCCATCAAACTTCCCACAGATCTTGGCTATGCCGTGATGTTCCGGCGAAGAATCCGAAAGTCGGAATCCAGCAAAGAATAAAAGATTCGCCTATTGCTCAATCAATAGCATGGATTTGTTGGAGCGAAGCGACTTCAAAATTCTTCTGTCTCCTGACTTCTTGTATGAATTCTCTGTGTCTTTGCCTTTTGCCGGTTATAAAGCGTTGCAGGGGCAGCCCAAAGTCAGGGCCTCCTGGCCCCGCTACTCTCCCTGGACATGTATGGAGCAAGGATCGTGCCGGGCATAACCACATGGATACTCAGCATAACTATTTGACATGACTTATAATTAGTTCCGGTTGACAACCTCCCGTTTCCACGACAGGTGATTGAGGATGTCAAGGGCTTTTACAGGTTGTAAAGGAAGAATAATTCGGGATGACGATGTGGTGCAGGTCTTTCAGGATTTGTTGTCGGCGACCGTTCATGGCGGTGCCGTTTGCCGTGATCATGTCCAGTTGCCGCGTGTGAATGATGAGGTAGCCCAGGATCCGCAGGCGTTCTTCCATGAAGGACTGCGCATACCCTTCCAGCCGGGCAAACGCAGCATCTTCCCTGACCTCTGTCCGGAAACCGTACTGATCAAGGATTTCAGCAATGAATTGGGCCCTGAAAATCCTCCTCCCCAGGTTTGCCGCGCCGCCCTTGAACTGGAAGCTTACGTAATTCTCCAGGGCCCGGTCTCCCACGAGCGCTTCAACCGTGGAGAAATGGAAGCCGAACCGGGATTGCAGGCTGCAGAAATTTTTTGAAATCATAAAGTAATTGCGCGTGCCGTATGAAGTACCCGTGGATGCGTCCAGGGCCGGGTCGGCAGTGGCCTCAAAGAGAACGGACATGAAGCCCCGGGAATCCACCGGGGGCGGCCCTTCCCAGGGGACGGCGGTCATCCCCTGCCAGATGGAGAGCATGGGAACAGAGCAGATATTTTCCAGCCGGATCCAGCGATCGCTGACCTCCACCTTGAAGCCGTCGTCCAGGTTGATGATCCAGAACTGCATGGGGACATCGCAGTAGAGCTGTTTAGCGGATCGTTCCGGAAAATGATGGTTTTTTCCGAAGCGGAACATCTCAACAACGGCCTTTTCATGACAGTAACGGGTAATGTCATGAAAAGACTCGCAGTGCGCGGGATTGAATTCGAGGGCATCCGGATCCAGGAGGTGCAAGGGGACGATATGCTGTGCCGCGCCTTGCAGGGATTCATACACAGGGGTGCCCTTCATGATGTTCACCGGACCTTTCCTGGTTTCCGCCAGCCCATCGATTCGACCTTCATAGACTGCCAGGCCGTCTGCATCCACTGTCACTGTCTGTCCGGCCGTGAGGGCAGTTACGGCGTTGTTCACCGCGAAAAGTGCAGGCACCCCGAACTCCCTTGCCACGGTGGCGAGATGGCCGGTAATTCCTCCCTGCTCCGTGATGACTGCCGAGGCATGGTTCAGGAGCGGCGCCCAGGCGGGAAGGGGCTGGGCGGCCGCCAGGACGGCACCTTCAGGGAATTGGAACAGGTCCGCGTTCTTTCGCACGATATAGACCGGGCCTGCCGCCGCACCGGGACTGGCTGTGGCTCCTCCTTTCAGGAGTAAGCGGGCAGATCCCTCTTTTCCTTTTTCCCTTCCTGTCCCCGGGGTTTTCACCTGTCCCAACGGTCGGCACTGGAGCAGGACGATGGATCCGTTCCTATCTATGGACCACTCCATGTCCTGAGGGGTTCCGAAGTGTTCCTCGACGGAAAGAGCAATGCCGGCAAGATCCATGACCTGCTTATCGTTCAGGGAAGCGGCAGCGGCCTCGTCAGTGGTCGTTTCCATCCGGCAGATGCCTTCCTCGGGGTAACAAAGAAATTTGTGCGCTTTCGTGGCGATGTCTTTCCGCAGGATTTTCATAGGCCCGCCCCTCGAAACGATGAAAAGATCCGAGGGTGCGGTTCCGTCAACTACTGCCTTTGGAAGTCCCCAGACTGCGTTGATCAGGATGGAATCGTCCCTGATATCTCCCGGATTTCTGGAATACATAACGCCGCCCGCAACGGCATCCATCATGGTCATGCAAGCAACGCACATGACCACGTCTTCATCTCGTATCCCGCGGTTGAGCCGGTATGTCATGGCCTGGAGACTGTACTTGCCGGCAACGATTTCCTTGTAGGCCTCGAAAATATTTTCACCGGCTACGTTGAGTTCCGAGCGATATTGCCCCGCAAAAGAGAGACCTTCCGCATCCTCGCCCAGGGCGCTGCTCCGCATGGCCAGGCGAACACCTTCGGTCTCTTCCGACTTGAGCAATTCATAATACCTCAGGATTTCTTCTTTCAGATCGACAGGGACGGATGCCCGGACAATGAGCCGCTGAATGGAGGTGCTGAGGGCATAAAGTTCCTCCATACTCTCCGCACCCGCGGACTGGATGCGCCTTGGGATTTCAGACAGCAGGTTGTTCTGTTCCATGAAACGCCGGTAGCCGGCGGCAGTGACGACAAATCCGTCTGGAATGGGAAGATGGAGTTCTCGCCGGATTTCTCCAAGGTTTGCAGCCTTGGCTCCAACCTGGCCGGTCATGGCCTTCCCGCAGTCTCTGAGAGAGACGACGAAAAGTCCCTGGTCCGGAACTCCATTTGTTTCAACAAACCGGGCGATCTTTCCCTGAATATGTTTGAAGCGTTCGAAAAGCGCGCCGTACTTGTGGGGCGCTAGTTCATTCAGGTACTTGATCATCTGAAAAACGCTGGTGGAGACTGCAGTGATCCGTGCCCTGACAAATCTCATCTCAAAAGGCGAGAAGCCCTGTAAGGCCGTTTCCAGATCCGTCATGGCCTCCAAGGCCTTGTTGTTGGCGTTCAGGAGGAGTTTGAAGTTATGGTAGCGGACCTTGAAGGCCCGACGCAGGGATTCCATGTCCTCCGGGGAGCGACCGGCCCCGGGGACGCTTTTTCCGAAGCGTCCTCGTATCCATTCTGCGATCTTCATAGATCCACAAAATTCAATTTATAATTCCTTCTTTTTCCCCGCCGTCATGGCAAGGCCGAAGCCTTCGAAAAGAAAGAAGATGGCAAACCCCCACCAGAGGGTGTAGGCGACATAGAAGCACAGGGAGAGGGAGAGAATGCCCGCCTTGGAGGATGCTTTTTGAGGCGCAATGCCGAAGAAATTGTACCCCACCTCCACGCCTTTTTTCACGACTTCATCCAGGAAGGATGCCTGGTTGACCTTTTTTTCTCTCTTGAGGACCTCCTGGAATTCCGTTAACAGCGTCCACCAGGCATACAAGGCCTCTCTCCCGGAAATGCCGTACCTGTCGGAGATCTCCTTGTCTCTGTCATGGTACATGGCCTCGCTGTCTTTAAGGGCCGCCAGGGCGATTGTCCCAAGGTCTCCCTGGAAGTGTATCTTTCCTCCTGCCTCCGTTAATCGGCCCCCGGATGCGGCAAATACTTTTTTCGTCCAGTCCAGTTTGCGGATGCCGGCGGCGGGAATCACAAGATCCAGGTTCGTTCCGGAAAATTCACGGGCCTGCTGCTCGAGGGTGGGGATTTTGTAGCTGGACCCCTTGGCAATGGAATTATAGAGCCTGTCGGCAGCTTCAAAGGCATTTTGGCCTTGAAAGATGGGGCTGGACATCAGCGCTAGAATAGCAAGGAAGACCACGCCCATCAGTAACCCGATTATAAACTTCTTTTTATTTGGAATCAACATGGTTACGCCTCCTTGAATCGTCGTAGGTTCTTGAAAAATATGCTCAACACCCAGATGCCGAACAACCCTATTGCCAAGAAGAACACATAGATGCCGATCTTGTCCAGGGTGTTGGAAAACGGCTGGAACACGTCCGTGATGTGCATTTTTCCCAGTTTCCCGGGAAGGGTAAACAGGCGGTTCACGAATCCTGCCAGGATGGCCGTCGCGTAGAAGCCCCGGATATAAATGCCTTTGACCGCCTTGGTGACCAGGGCGCCTATCTGTATGCCCAGGAGAGAGCCCACAAGCAGGCCCATGGCCAGCGAGTAGAAGATGAACCCGTAGAAGGCATACTGGCCTATGGAGGCGTATCCTGCCGTAAAAATGATTTGAAAGATGTCCGTACCGACTGTTGTAAATGAAGACACGCCGAGGACATAGACGAACATGGGGAAGGTGAGAAATCCTCCGCCGACACCCATGATGGCAGCCACCAGTCCCACAAAGAAACCGCAGATTGCCACGAACCAGGCTGATATTTTCTTGCCGCCGGGGACCAGATCCCGGTCAAAGGAGATGGAAGGAGGAATACGAATGGATTGCATCCTTGCAGGGAGACCTTTCTTGCCGCTTGCCGCCTCGGCGCCCCTCGGACTTTCGCCCGGATGCGCTCCTACGTCGGAGTCGCTGTCCCGGTTGCGCAGGAAGTCCACCAAGGCGTAGATGCCCAGGAAACCGAGGAGGATTACATATATGACGCTTATGAAAAGATCGCTCAGCACAGGACTGATCTCATACACGGCCCGGTTGATTGTTCCCCCGCACGTGACGCCGAGAAATGAACCCACGACAAAAGCCACGGCGAGGGATACCGAGACATTGCCCAATTTTTTGTGAACGGTCGTCCCCATGATGGCCTTGGCAAATATGTGGAACAGATCCGTGCCGACCGAAAGGATGCCTTTGACGCCCGCACTCATCAGGGCAGGGGTGATGATGAATCCGCCTCCGGCGCCGATGCATCCGGTGATGAGACCGGCAAGCAGGCCGACAAGCGTCGAGACCCAAAGGAGCTGCGGTGTAGAGAAGGAAGGACCGTATGCCTTGTGACCTCCCAGCATCCCGGGAAGTTGATCTGCGGCTACAGCCACTGCGAAGAGCACGCACGGTAAAAACAGCAGGCCCAGAATCACCAGTCTTTTTCTGCTTCCCAGGATCCTCATGGAGCATTCATAGTCCCATTTCGCCTGAGCCGTTGCCCCTGCAAGCAACATATGATAAATTTTACTGACCGACTTCATCGTATTTTCTCCTTTCCGCCATTTTCAGTTCATGAAGGTGCTTATTCTTGTATGCATCCTGGATCTTGAAATGCAGTTCATCGATGTCCATGGGCTTCATGAGGTAATCAAAGGCGCCCAGTTCCATGCCGGTTATGGCCGCGTCCACACTTGCATGGCCGGTGAGCATAATGACTTCAACCTGTGGGTATCGTTGTTTTATTTCCTTCAGGGTCTGAATGCCGTCCATTCCGGGCATCTTTACGTCAAGGACCACCACGTCGGGCGGGTTCTCTGCCAGAAGCTTCAGCGCCTCCTCGCCGCCTCCGACTCCCCTGACATCCACGCCGCGCTTTTTCATCCGCTTCATCAATGTGTCCAGAAAATCGATCTCGTCGTCCACGAAAAGGACCTTGAGCGCATGCATAGCCGTTACCTCCCGGCGCCGACGGCCTCATGAATCTTCCTGATGAGGTCTTCGAGTTCGCACGGTTTTGTAAGATAATCAAAAGCGCCGAATTGAATGCCGTCTCGTGCAGCCTGTTCCGAACCATGGCCGGTCAGCATGATAACCGGCATGGCCGGGACAATTTTCTTGAATATTTTCAACACATCAATGCCGTCCATATCCTCCATTTTGAGGTCCAGGACAGCCACATCAAAGTCATGCCCCCGAAGTGCACGAATACCCTCGGTGCCGTTCAAGGCCCTTGTCACCCGGATGTTCCTCCTTGACAGCCTTTTGGAAATAACCTCCACGAACCCTTTTTCATCATCTACGAGGAGCAGACTTACGGGGTCGGTCGAATGGCCCTCTTTTTCTTTCATGTTACGGCTCCGGAGCTGAGTTTGGCGCCGGGGACATGGGGGTCCTCGATCGGTTCCCGGTGGGCGGTTTCTTCCGGTCTTGCCGGGGATTTATTACGGCGCCCTCTTGCGGGGATGGTTATGATGAACGTCGTTCCCATTCCCACGGTGCTCATGACCTCAATTTCCCCGCCCATTTTCTTTATGATCCCGTAGCATATGGACAGGCCGAGGCCGGTTCCCTTGCCGACAGGTTTGG
>CAZEGG010000119.1:0-9286 GCA_964511755.1 uncultured Desulfobacteraceae bacterium
CACCTCGGCATCCAGACCGTTTTTGAATGCCACATTCTCCAACTGGCTAAAATCCACATTCTCTTTCATCATTGGAGCTGATCCAAGCGTCACATTCATGCCATTTTCTCTCCCGAGCACGGACTGAGCTCCGGGTTTGAATCCAAAGGCGCCGATGAGGGAATTCAGGGCCTCTCTCTTTCTGTTTTCATCTATGGTGGAGATGCTGATGAGGAGCACAAAGAAGGTGAGGAGCAGGGTCATCAAGTCCGTGTAGGTGGTCATCCATGCATTGGTATTGAATGTTTCTTCCGCCTGCTTTCGTTTGCTCATATTCGAGATTCCCGATCCCCGGCGAGTTGTGACAAGATAGTGGCGCTCCGTGTCAACAATCGAGACACTTTTTCCTGTCGGGCGCCTTTGTATCATTTTCTGACCGGGAAATGAGCAATATCCATGCCAGGACCACCGTATACTGCGGGACGTTTCGATTCAATTACTGTCTTGACAGAGACCACGCGATTTGCTTCATTAGGTACGCCCCGGTCCCTGTTGCCGCTCAGATGAAACCGAAAAGGAGAAAACATGAATATCAAGATCAGAGTCGGAGGAGTCGCGCTGAACGCGGTCCTCAATGATACCCCCACCGCGAAACAAGTAGCCCAGGCTCTCCCTCTGAATTCCCGGTTCAACACATGGGGCGATGAGATTTACTTCTCGATCCCGGTGGAAGCTGAATTGGAGGAAGACGCCAGGGAGGAGGTCCAGATGGGGGATCTCGGCTACTGGCCCGCGGGAAGAGCATTTTGTATTTTTTTCGGCCCGACGCCCATGAGCAAGGAAGACAAGATCATTCCTGCGAGTGCCGTCAACATTATCGGAAAGATCACGGATGATGCCGCCCGGTTGAAAACCGTCATGGGAGAATTCGAAGTGGAGATCACGCCCGGAGCCGAGTAATTCAAAGAGGAACCAATGGACCTCCCCGATATCATCTACAGTAAATCTAACGCAGTCGCCTCCATCAGCCTGAACAGGCCCGATACGAGAAACGCCTTTACCTACCCCATGGTGGAGAGCCTTTCCACCGCGTTTCATGATGCCCAATCCGATGATCACATCAAGGTAATTATCCTGAGCGGCCAGGGGGATGCTTTCTGCTCCGGGGGAAATATCAAGGATATGGCCGACGGCAAGCTCGCCTCCTGGGACATGAAGCATTTTCTCAGGGACCACGTTCAGCGCCTCCCTCTGCTCATGCGGAATGTGGACAAGCCCATTCTTGCCGCCATAGACGGTCCGGCGCATGGAGGAGGCTTTGATCTGGCCATGACGTGTGACCTGCGGATTGCAAGTGAAAGGGCGACATTTTGTGCCAATTACGTTAAGATAGGACTTGCCCCGGGAAATGGAAGCGCCTATTTCCTGACCAGATGTATCGGGACCGCCCGGGCCCTGGATATTCTTCTCACGGGCCGCCTCGTAAACATGAAAGAAGCAATGGATCTCGGCCTGGTGCAGGCTGTTGTACCCTCGGCCCGGTTTCTTCAGGATGCGTTTGAATATGCCGGCCGGATGACAAAATGGTCGGTTGAGTCGTTGAAAGCCGTCAAGCGGGCTGTGTACCATGGACTGCATTCGGATCTCCAGGGTCACCTTGACTACATGTCTTCACAGCTGGCACTTCTGTCCCAGACCCCGGAGCACCGGAAAGCAGTGGAAGATTTCGCCCATAGGAAAGATCCGAAGGCCTCTTGACGGAATGGCCGCCGCATACTTTTGATTCATCAACTTCTCCCATCCATAGTCAAAAATTGATTTAAGCGCATACGGGACGGGATAAGGCTTCTTTCCTTCGATTCCGTACCCCAGCTGTAATTTGTACGTGTCCGAGAGTACATTTCATCCAGATGGACAAAAATTTTGTATACATTTCCATGGACATTTGCTAATGTGACAAAAAAAGATACAGGTGGAGATATTGCGAGCTTTTTCCATCCTTCTGACTGTTCTTCTTTCACCTTCTAGTCGGGGCAGGGTTGTCTATGCGTAAGACGATTGCGGAATCCTCTACTCCCATTGATCGACTGAAGGAGATCTCTAATTGGGTCTCATCGGTCCTGGACCTGGATCACCTCCTGGAACTCATCATCGACAGTGCCACACGCATGATGAAGGCCAAAGCGAGTTCTCTCCTCCTCCTGGACCCGAAGACCAGGAAACTCTATTTCAAGGTAACGACCGGCGAAAAAAAGGAAGAGGTCCGAAAGTATGAAATCGATATGGGGCAGGGAATCGCCGGATATGTTGCAGAGAAAGGCGAGCCTTTACTGATCCCCGATGTAACGAAAGACCCAAGATGGTACAAGGTGATAAGCGAGTCAACGGGTTTTGAAACCAAATCCATTGCCTGCGTCCCCATGGAAATGGATGGCGAAGTCATCGGGGTTGTTGAAATCATAGATAAAGAAGATGGGAGCCCCATCCGGGAGGAAGACATGAACACCCTCACTGTCTTCGCCCAGCTCGCTTCCCTCGCCATCAGCAACGCGAGAAAATTCGACCAGTTCAAGAAGGAAAACCGTGATCTGAAGGAAGAACTGGAGAACAAGTATCAAATCATCGGGGATTCCCCTGTTTTTCAAAAAGTATTGTCCGATGGGTTCAAAGTGGCTAATTCCAAGACCACCACCCTCCTGGTTGGAGAAAGCGGGACGGGGAAAGAACTCCTTGCCCGGCTCATTCACCGCGCAGGTTCCAGGAAAGACAAACCAATGATCATCCTCAATTGCGCTGCCCTCCCGGAAACACTGCTGGAAGCTGAACTCTTCGGATATGAAAAAGGAGCGTTTACCGGTGCGTTGACCCGAAATCCGGGAAAGTTTGAACTGGCTGACGAAGGGACAATATTACTGGATGAAATTGGAGAAATGACGCCGGGGATGCAGGCGAAACTTCTGCGGGTACTCCAGGAAGGCGTGTTTTACCGTGTGGGTGGCAGCAAACCGATATCCGTGGATGTGCGGGTCATCTCCGCCACGAATAGAAACATTGTCGAAGAGGTATCAGAAGGGCGTTTTCGAGAAGATCTATACTATCGCCTCAACGTGGTGAGGATCAATATTCCGCCGCTCCGGGAAAGGAGAGCGGATATCCCGCTTCTGGCACACTATTTCCTCGAGGAATTCAGCCTGCAAAAGGGCTCCAGGGGAATGAAAATTTCTGACCAGGCCATGAAAAAAATACTCGAGTACGACTGGCCGGGAAATGTCAGGGAACTTCGGAATGCCCTGGAGCGCGCGGTCGTCATGGGGAACGGCCGCGAAGTCGTGCCCGAGGATCTTCCCATTACCGGCATTAAGACTGCTCCCTCGGGATTGGAATTCGGCCTCACCCTGAAGGAAGCCCTGGACCATTTCAAGAAAGAGTTTGTGGCCTTGAACCTGCAGAACACGGGAGGAAACAGGAGCAAAGCGGCAAAAATAATGGGCATCCAGCGCACGTATTTGTCCAGACTCATTTCAAAATACAACATTGTCGGAATTTAGCCCCGGCAATTTTCCCCTGCGAAAGTCGTCCTCCTGCCGGATGTATTTGCCGCACACAGATCCTCATTCATTTCATACAATAGTTCCATTAGGCCGTATCCAGGTAGTGCCCATCCATAGTCAAATTTTGGGCACGGACGAGTTTTCAATCCAGCAATAGCCATTTATGGATTGAAAACCGGATGTCCGTTGACTAAACTCCAAAACCGTCTGTGATCAACCCCGGCCATTCTCTGCATGGTGAACCTCATGGTCGGATCCTTTGACTCACAGGGTACGAGAATATCCCGACGCCGGGATTTCCTGCAGGCGGCAATTCTTGGGGATGAGGTGCATGGGACTCATTTTCGATAGAAAAAGTGCGGAAGCATACGAGAGATGGTACCGGTCCCGAAAAGGGCAGGAACTTGATCGTTCCCTGGGGACGATGCTGTCCTGTTCCCTTCAGCCGAAGCGGGGAGCCCGTGTTCTGGATATCGGCTGCGGCTCGGGCAATCATCTCCTGCTTCTCAGCGGACTCGGTCTCGATGTCAGCGGTGTGGATGCTTCCCCCCATATGATCCGAACGGCCAAAGAAAGACTCGGCAACCGGTCTACCCTTAAACTGGGAACGGCAGAAGATCTGCCCTTTGATGACAACGAGTTTGATTATGCGGTTCTGATTCATACCCTGGAATTCCTTGACGACCCGCTTCCGGCCATTCGGGAAGCCGGGCGCGTCGCAAAGCAGAAGATTCTGGTGGGAGTCATGAACACCCTTTCCTGTGAAGGTGTTAAGAAAAGGTTTCAGGGCTTTTTCATGAATTCCCTGTTTCGTCACGCTCGGTTTTTCAATCTCTGGGAAATGAAGTCCTTTCTAAAAGCGGCACTTGGCCCTGTTCCTCTCTCATGGGGCAGTATTCCTCCGATTGCAGGGCACCGTGACGGCGTACACGCCGGACAAACGGGCCTTTTCGCGGGAAAGCACCTCCCTTTTGGATTTTTCCTCTGTCTCACGGCGAGATTGGTATATACTTCAAGAACTCAAAATATGCCTCTGAAAACCCGTTTTAAGGAGGCAGGCCACAGCGTGATAGGCGCCAAGGCATTTCAGGATCTGGACCCTCTCAAAGGAGCGAATGACAATGAAAGAGGCTTATCTCTATGAAAAAAAGGAGCATGACCGCGTTCGCTGCTTTCTCTGCAGTCATCATTGCGTGATCAAGGACGGTGAGCAAGGGATCTGCGGTGTCAGGGAAAATCAGGGGGGAACGCTGGTGAGCCTCGTCTATGAACGGGTCATCGCGGCCCACTCAGATCCTATTGAAAAAAAACCCCTCTTCCATTTTCTTCCTGGATCCCGATCCTACTCCATTGCCACCGTAGGGTGTAATTTCAGGTGTCTCTTCTGCCAAAATGCGGATATTTCTCAGATGCCCGCGGACCACCAGCGAGTCTTCGGAGAAAAGATGTCCCCTGAGCTGATCGTGCGTGAGGCTGTTCGCAGCGGCTCCGACACAATCGCGTACACCTACACCGAGCCTACCATTTACTTTGAGCTTGCCCTTGACACCGCGCGAATAGCGACAAAAGAGGGCCTTCGAAACATATTTGTTTCAAACGGGTATATGAGCAGAGAATGTCTTGAGGAAATTCATCCAAACCTCCATGGGGCCAACATTGATCTCAAGGCCTTCAGCGACCGCTTTTACAAGAAACAGTGTGGCGCCAAGCTGGACCCCGTGCTCAACACCCTGGCCGCCCTGAAGGAACTGGGCGTCTGGGTGGAAGTGACCACCCTGCTGATCCCCGGTCAGAACGATTCGACAGAGGAACTCAAGTTGCTGTCCCAACACCTGGCTGACCTGGACCCAGGAATTCCCTGGCATATCAGCAGGTTTCACCCGACGTATAAGCTCCTGGACGTTCCCTCCACTCCGGCGGAAACGATTCACCGTGCCCGTGACCTGGGCTATGAAGCAGGGCTGAAGTATGTCTACTCGGGGAATCTCCCGGGTGACAAAGGCGAAAAGACCTTCTGCCACCACTGCGGAGAGCTGCTCATCGACCGCTTCGGCTTCACCGTCCGCAAAAACAAGATACGCGATCATCAATGCCCCAAATGCGGAGAAAGCATCCCGGGGGTCTGGCAGTAAACCATTGCTTTTTTCCGCTTCCCCTGCTACATTTTCTCCCCAGGGAGGGCTCCAGCAGGGTTCTTCCTCGCATGAAATCCCCGTCGGCCTTTTTGACCTTCTTCCATCCGGCGGGGATTCATAGGATCGCGCGCCTTCCGGCCCGGCCCGGCATCCAGGATGCGCCCTCAGGAACCCCCAGGCAATGTGTCGAGCGAGGAGTTTCCCCATGAAAGACGAACGAGAACTCGTCCTGAAAGCGACCAAGGAAATTGTGGTAAAATTTATTGAAGTGGGAAGGCTGTCGGTCAGTTCATTCGCTGAAACATGGCAGCAGATATACGGCACGATTCAAGGTTCCCTGGACAGCGCTTCGAGGGCAAAAGACGACGATCAATAGTGGACTTCAACGAGGAACAGGCCGTGTGCGGGTGCCTTGGGTCCCGCATTGCGTCTGTCTCCGGATTCCAGGATAGCACCGAATCGTTCTGGTGTGATTTTTCCCAACCCCACATCAACCAGTGTGCCGACCAGATTTCGCACCATGTGTCTGAGGAACCCGTCCGCTTCGAGGACTATCCTGAGCGGCCCGAAATCCTGCCCCATGAGCTCAGCCCGATAAACAGTCCTGACGGGATTTCTGTTTCCGCTCCCTGCAGACCTGAAAGCCGAAAAATCATGCCGGCCGAGGATGGAGCCAAGACACCCGCATACCGCACCGGTCTCCAACTTCCTGCGGATATGCCAGACGTATCTGCGCTGGAAGATATCAGGCTCCACAGCGTTCAGGATACGATATTCATAAGTCTTGCGTTTGGCGCTGTACCTGGCGTGAAAATCCCCGGGAACATACCCGCACTCCCTCACAAAGACGTCGTCGGGGAGCAGTGAATTCAGGCCTTTCTCTATCAGGCCGGGCTCAAGTTCGGATTGGGTTGTAAAATGGACAACCTGTCCGAGGGCATGCACTCCTGCATCCGTTCGGCCCGAGGCGAACAGCCTGACCGGTTCTCCCAGCATCCTTTCCAGACTTTCCTCGAAAACCGCCTGGAGGGTCAAAGCATTTTTCTGCCTCTGCCACCCGTGGTAGCCTCCTCCGTCATAGGCGATAACCAGCCTTATCCTCTTCTCCTCCATCTGCCCCCTCATTGGACATGCGACGCCCCTTTCTTGGAGCTTCATGGATGCAAACAAAAATGGGAGCCCGTTTGAGCTCCCAAATTATTTTCCTGTACTGGAAGAGAGGCCGCTAAAGATACCGAATGCAATCGAAGCAATCCCTCCGCCCGAAGAAATGTCTAGCGTTTCGAATATTGGAACCGAGCCCGGGCACCCGGCTGCCCATACTTTTTTCTTTCTTTCATCCTGGAATCTCTCGTCAGGAAACCCGCCTTTTTCAAAGGTTCTCGGAGGTCCTGGTTAAAAGACACCAAAGCTTTGCTGATTCCGTGCCTGATGGCCCCGGCTTGTCCCGAAATGCCCCCGCCCTTTACGTTTATAAGGATGGCGAATTTATCCGCCATATCGGTTCTCTTCAGGGGCTCTTCCACCAGGATTCGATCGGCTTCACGGGAAAGATATTCCTGTGCGGGTTTCTTGTTGATGATCATCGGTCCATTTCCGGGACGCAACCATACCCGGGCGACCGACGTTTTCCGCTTTCCGGTAGCGTAGAATATTTCTTGAGCCATCTAGATCTCCAACCTCTCTGGTTTTTGGGCCTGATGAGGATGCTCAGGGCCCGCATAAATCTTGAGTTTCTTCAACTGACGTCGACCAAGGCTATTCTTCGGCAACATCCCTTTCACCGCGAACCGGAGAATATTCTCCGGATTCTTTTCCCTGAGTTTTCCAGCCGAAATCCTTTTCAGACCGCCGAGGTACCCACTGTACCGGTAATACATCTTACTATCCCATTTCCTGCCGGTCATGGAGACTTTGTCCGCGTTAACCACCACCACGAAGTCCCCCGTATCCGCATGGGGGGTAAAAATAGCTTTGTGTTTTCCCCGCAGCCGCATGGCAATCTGAGTGGCCAGCCTGCCCAAGACCTTGTCCTCGGCGTCAACAAGGTACCATTTCTTTTGGACTTCCTTTTCTTTCGCCACAAATGTCTTCATAATCATCGTCCCATCTGTTAAATTGGAAACATTTCTTTTAAGAAATTTTTCGCGATATGTCAAGAGATATCTCAAAAAAAGCTGTTGACAACATTCCGGATTCTTGCTAGGTAGTAAACTCTCATTTCTTGGCGCCCGTAGCTCAGTTGGATAGAGCGCCGGGCTTCGAACCCGTAGGCCGCAGGTTCGAGTCCTGCCGGGCGCGCCATATGCTTCGTACATCACTGTGGGCCTGTAGCTCAGCTGGCAGAGCAGTTGACTCTTAATCAATTGGCCGAAGGTTCGAGCCCTTCCAGGCCCACCAGTAAAATCAATGGGTTAGCCGCTAATTTGGCTAACCTTTTTACTTTCGCGCCCTTGATTACCTCTGTTTGTCCCGCTCCTGTCCCGCTTTTTCTAAAGAAGTCCTTCCTCAGTGAGGATAATCTAGGTCTGTCAGAGATACTATGTCAAGGATTAATCGGAGATGCCGGAAGGCAAAAACGGTTATGTGCAGTTAACGAGACTTGATCTGACAGGCGTCAGAAGGTTAGCAAGAGTAGATTGGACAGAAGACTATGTAGGGTATTTGTTACTACTGATTGAGGCTGAAAACGAAAGCTTCAGGAATTGCGGTGGAGTTAGGGATGCGTGTCGTAGTCGCTGCTTTAGAGAAAAGATAAGAACGATCGCATACCAAAAGCATTTTTGACTTCGAAATCTCTTGGTGGCCTGAAATGGAGCGAGCGAAGCGCTAATGGACTATGATTTTATCAAAGGTTATGGTAAAGTGAACTCCTTAATCAGTTCTTGATTCTATCAACTGCAGATTAGGAGGATAAGATGCATTCAAAGCAAATGAGAAACCTCCTTCCATTCGTTTTACTTTTTGTGGCAATATTCATAAGCCCGTTATTTGTGCCCGTTGCCGTATTCGGGTTAATGCCAGCGCCCTCCGGAAACCAGGTTTTGCCATTCTCAGCACCAATCTCTCCCCTGTTAAATGATGATCCCGGCACGGCACTGCCAATCGGTATCGGTTCAGCTGCAATAGGTGGGGATACACTAAATATTCAGATAGGCCTTAATCAATTTTCTGAAGCGACAGACATATACTTTGGTGTCTATATGCCCGCAGTATCTTCGGAAGTCTTTATGTTGACGTCAAGCAATGTAATGGCGCCATTTTCGCAAGTGGGGCTTGCACCCTGGAAGCAAAATATAACCGGTTCTATCAATGAATCCGTATTCGGACAGTTCCCTGTTTCACTTCTTCCTGCCGGTACATATTATCTCTATCTTGGCCTAGCCCCGTCGGGGACATTTGAGCGCTATTACCTATGGACGACTTCTTTTACGGTCCAAAATGTAAATAACTATTCAGGGACATATTACGTTACTATAAGTGTGCAACCACGATGGATGATGTATCTCAATCAATCCGGCAGTGATGTCACTTTTTCCATGGAGGGTTCTTATCGCATTGAGGGGAAGGGCACAATAAAGAATAACACAATGAATTTGACGGCGGAACTGCCTCAAATGT
>CAZEGG010000120.1:0-9258 GCA_964511755.1 uncultured Desulfobacteraceae bacterium
ATTCATCCGCAACAAAGGCCGTATCCTTGTTCTTGAGCGAAATCAACGGAATCAGACCGCTGGCAATCATCTGCCCGATTCGGTCCTCGTCAAAGACGCCTTCCGTTGCCGAATAATTGTTCGCACTCCGGCTATGGACGCCTAGATCCTCCAGGTTGAATCTCTTCCACTCGCTGAATCTGGAGGGCCACCCCGTTGCCATGTGACTCTGGCAAATAAGCGCCCCGATCGCCCATATCGGACTTCTCCAGGGAGGCACCGATTCCTCAAAAAAAACCGGCCCTTTCTGATATTCTGTTCCATAGGGATACCTGACCAAAAACCGATTGCATGCCATTCCAGCCCACCTGCCCGCGGAGTTCTCTCTCAATTTCTGCCATTTCGCGAACTCAGGCCTCTGGAGATGATGCGGGAGATAGGGAAGCTTCTTCAGATCATCCCAGGAATCAATGTGAAAGAACTCCGGGTTGATCCACCCGAGAACCGGAACAAGCAGTGTTTCCGCGAGGTCCGCAAGTCTCTTCAGAAGAGCGATTCCATGGGATGAGCTGTCAAACGGCAGATCCACGACAATCAGGGAAGGAATGTCCCGGATCACGTCGAGCATGATTCCGTCAAGCGTTTCTTCGAGGGTGTCCGGGGAAGTGGGCAGGATCTTCACTCCTATGTCTCCGTCCGTAATCCCTTTTCCACTCCTGGAGAGGAGGAATGCGAGTCCATCCCAGGCCTCCTCAAGTACCTTGAATTCATCATCACGGAAGAGCAGTTCCAGGATGCGTCTTACCGGGACATCCATCTGTTCGGCCAGACCTGCCCGTTCGCCGGGACGTCCTCCCTTTTCATCAGGAATGGAAACCATACTGAGGATGGCGTCGACCCCGGCATTGCTCTTTTTTTCCGCTTTGGGAAGGGGGTCGGGAATACGCAAAGGAGGCAGGTTTTTCCAGCGCCGGAGACGCTCCAGAATCTCGTCGTGGCTCAGGCCCTTTGCCGGGGCTTCTCTGACAAACTCCCTTGCGTCATAGATGTTCTTCACGTGGGCATTGGCCAGGACAAGGGTGTCGGGTCGAAAACCTCGACGGCTGTCGATGGAAAACGTCAAAATTCCGTCACGGCATATTTCCTTTGGAACGGGAATGTCAACGGAAAGAGATAAATCGGAGATCACCTGATCCAGGTTCTCCATGGTAACGTCGATGGGGCCCTGGGTCCATTTACCCGCATCACTGCCCGTGAACGGCGCCAGCACCAGGATGCTGAAAGGAAACGACAGATCTTCCATGGACTACCTCCACAAGCGGAATGCCTGTATCTTGACAGGCTTTCAGTGACGGAAATACTTTTTGAACAATGATTTTCGATCCCTTGGAGGCGTCACTTCATCCCCGGTCTGCCTGTCGTCGTCTTCTGTCTTCTCCGGTGGCTCTTGTTCAGGCTGCACGTCCAGTTCCACGAATCGACCCTGTCCAAGGAATCGAAAAGCCGGCCCCCCCGGGGCAAGAAGTAATTCGTCATTCATGCTTACGGGAAGTCCTGAGGGTCCGGCGGGTCTTCGGTTGATCTGTACGGTACCGGCGCCGGTCAGGTCCCTGACCCAGTATTGCTCGTCGGAAAAGAAGAACTCAGCATGCCGATCCAGAAGCGAGGCATGATCCAGCACGACATCGCACGACGGATTTCTTCCAATAACGACGGGCACCATCTTGAAAGACCTGAGTGTCGGCCCGTATTGAATAACCAGAGGCACCTCTTTTTTTTCAATAGCGCCCCCCGACGGCCTCACTTCTTCCTTTTTCACGGGTGTTGACTTGGGAGGCGGCGGTTCAGCCGGGGTCTCCGTCGGGGTCTCCGTGATCGGCGGTGGAGGCGCCTGGGAGACCATTTCAACTTCCTTCATTTGTGTGAGAAAGCTGAACTTTGGTCCTGCTTCAGCAAGGGGGATCACATCTCCACTCTTGAGGGGGGCCTCTTTCACTCTCTTTCCATTCACAAATGTGCCGTTCGTGCTCGAATCCACCAGTTTGAAGGTGTTCCCCTCCCTGATGACCCTGGCATGGTTTCGGGAGATGAGTACCAGGTCGGCGGGAAACCGGACTGCGCAGGAAGGATGCCTCCCTATGGCGATCTCGGGCTCGGAGAATTCCTGGATCTTTCCCTTAAGCGGCCCGGAAATATGCACCAACTGTGCTACAATCGTGCTTTGCAGTGCCATGCTCTATCCATCCATTGTTGACGATTTCTGTTTTGTCTTGAGCCGTCGCTCTTTGTTCCACGGACGGGAAGTAAAGGCTAATCCAATTTAATTTGCCTGCAGAGTCAATACTTCGCTTTAACAGATGCCGCACCGGTGGCAGCCTCCAACCCGGCACCCTTCAGATTGTCGCCCCTTAAGGGCAAGGGAATATTCGCGTGCCAGGTGTCTCTTGGAAAGTCCGTGATCAACGAAATCCCATGGCAGGGTTTCCTCCAGGTCCCGAGTCCGGTGTACGAAGAAATCCGGATTCATTTTGGAGACGAGGAAGGCCTTTTTCCAGTTTCCCTGATTCCTGTGGGCCTCGAGAATAATGGGAGCGACCCGCCTGTCCCCGGTTGAGAGCAGTGCCTGCACATATGCCCACTTGGGAAGATCGAAATGGACCTGGACACCTCCCTGTTTGACAAGCGCCTTTTTCAGCCATCTCTGTTTCTCCCTCAGAGTACCCGTGTCTTCCAGCGGAAACCATTGAAACGGGGTGAAGGGTTTTGGGATAAAGCAATTCACGCTCAACCTGATCCGGCCGATCTTGCCTCTCTTGGCGGAGGTTTTGATCATGGCATGCTTTATCCTTTTTACGAGAGCCGGAATCGCGGCGATGTCTTCCTGGGTTTCCGTGGGGAGTCCAATGAGAAAATAGAGGCGCAGGTTGAAAGGATAGACTGTCGAGATGAGCCTGACGGCTTCCAGGATCTGATCCTCGCTCAAGTGTTTGTTGATAACCTTGCGGAGCCTCTCCGATCCGGCCTCAGGCGCGATCGCGATGGTCCGTTGTCCACTTGACCGCAGGTCTTCGAGCAATCCGACGGTAATAGTCTCCGCCCGGAGGGAGGAAACTGAAAAATCACCCTCCGATTTCAGTATTTCCCGGGTGATTTTCTCGATCCCGGGAATATCCGACACCGCAGCGCTCAGAAGACCCACTCGCCGGCCGGTGCTCAAGGCTGTGTTTACCGAGGTGCGAATGGCCTCCTCCGGGTACGTGCGGGGAGGCCGGTACACATACCCTGCAGCGCAGAATCGGCAGGCATGTCCGCATCCTCTTCCCAGTTCTATCAGAACCCGGTCGCTGAATTCCGTATCAGGAGTCAGAATCGTTGAAGCGGATGCCTCAGGTCCCTCCAGTGTGCTCAGAACGGGTGCACGAATTCTCTCGGGAATGCCCTGAAGGACAGTCTGAAGAACGCGTATGGTCCCATCTTCGTTGTATTCGGGCCGGTAGAGGGAGGGGGCGTAGAGAGAGTTCATGCCTGCGCAGAGATTTTTCAGAATCTCATCTCTCCGGCATCCCCGATCGCGCAGTTCAGCAAAAAGATCGACGAACGTGGAAACATTCGTCTCTGCCTCCCCGAGGAGGAAAAAATCAAAAAAAGGGGCAATGGGCTCCGGATTCAGGGAGGTGGTTACTCCCCCTCCCAGAACAAAGGGATCTTCCTCCGTCCGCCCTTGGGCCTCAAGAGCGATTCCTGATAATTCCAATATTTTCAGAATATTGGGATAGTCATTTTCAAAGGGGAGAGAAAAGGCAAGGAGGTCGAAATCATGGACGGGCTTCTGGGACTCCAGGGAGAGGAGCGGTCCTCCCGACTGAAGGTAGAGGGACATTTCTTGTCCTTCAGGCAGGAAGACCCGCTCCGCCACCACATCAGGTCTCCGGTTGAAGAGGCCGTAGACGATCTGGAAGCCCAAATTGGACATGCCCACGCGGTACACATTGGGGTAGGCAAGGGCCACGGAGAGTCTTTTTCCCCCCCACTCCTTCTTTATGAAGCCCTTTTCTGCTGCCAATATGCTCCGATAGAGGGTGACGATGCTCCCCTGCATGTCCCGATAGCTCCCGGCGCTTCGATCAGTCGGCCTTGGCCCTGAGAAATGTCGGGTAATCCAGATGATCCTTGAAGAAACTCTTGTTCAGAAAACTCTTCCGCCCGGCCGGATTTTCTTCCTTACCGGCGGGCGGAATCGGTTCTCCTCCCTTTCGCTGGAAGGTCGGTGTATCCAGATTTACTCCGTTCATCCGCACCGTCCATCCTTCTCCTGCCTCTTCCGGGCTGATATCCCGTAATTTAACAACGTTCTGCGTCACATCCCTGGCCATCTCCCGGGGGATGTCCTTTTCAATACCTGTCGCGATGACCGTAACCTGGACTTCATCTCCCAGTGAATCATCAAACACCACGCCCCAAAAGATTTCCGCGTCGGGATGCACTTCCTCTTTTATGTAACTGGAGGCCTCGTCTATCTCGTCCATGGTCATGTCGGAAGGTCCGGTGATGTTCATGAGGAGACCACGGGCGCCGCTGATAGATATATCCTCAAGGAGGGGGCTGTTCACGGCCATCTGTGCCGCTTCTGCAGCCCTGTTTTCCCCGCCTGCCCTTCCGGTGCCCATGATCGCGGTTCCCATCTGTTCCATCACCTTTTTCACATCGGCAAAATCCAGATTGATGAAGCCCGTACTCATAATGAGGTCGGAGATGCCCTTCACCGCATGCAGGAGCACGTTATCAGCCCGGGCGATAAGATCCTTAAATGTGGTGCTCCTGCTTCCCACGGCCTTGAGCCGCTCGTTGGGGATGACGATGAGGGTATCCACATCCTGCTTCAGATTTTCGATGCCCTCGACGGCTCTCTTCATGCGCTTGTCTCCCTCGAACTTGAAGGGCTTGGTCACTACAGCCACGGTCAAGGCGCCGCACTCCTTGCATTCTTTCGCAATCACCGGGGAAGCGCCTGTTCCGGTCCCGCCTCCCATGCCGGCGGTGATAAAGACCATATCAGCTCCTTCGATTTTCTCCCGGACCTCGTTCACGGACTCCTCGGCGGACTGTCTGCCAAGATCCGGATCAGCCCCGGCACCCAGACCCTTCGTGATGGAAGCGCCCAGCTGCAGTTTTTCGGAGCATGCCGAGCGGTCAAGGGCCTGGCTGTCCGTGTTTGCGGCAAGAAAATCCACCCCCTTCAATTTTGAGGCTATCATGTTGTTGATGGCATTCCCACCGGCCCCTCCGACTCCGACAACCTTTATCCTGGCATGATACGTTTCTTTCTCTTCAATAAACTCAAATTTCATGTCGTCCCTCCTTTTCTTTTCTCCTAGATCACATCCTTGAACCATTTCTTCATCCTGTTCATCACCCTGTTAAAAATGTTCCTGTCCCTGATCCTGAACTTCTTCCTTCCTTTGCTTTGTTTCGCACCGTAGAGGACCAGCCCCACAGCGGTCGCGTACATGGGTTTGTTCACCACTTCTACGAGGCCGCTTATGCCTTCCGGAAATCCGATGCGTGTCGGTGCATTGAAAACCTGTTCAACCATTTCGGTGATTCCCTGGAGCTCAGCGGAACCGCCTGTTACCACTACACCTGAGCTGATTCTTTCCTGGTATCCTGAACGCACCAGTTCCCCGTAAATGAGGGTAAAAATCTCTTCCACCCTGGGCTCCAGGATCTCTCCCAGGATCTGCCTGGACAGGACGCGCGCCTTTCGTCCTGCCACGCCCGGGACCTCGATCGTCTCTTCCCTTCCGATGAGGGGAGCAAACCCGCACCCGTACCTGATCTTGATCTTTTCTGCGTCCACCTTTGGTGTTCTGAGCCCGACGGCGATGTCATAGGTCAGGTTGTCTCCACCGAGAGCGAGAACCGACGTATGCTTTATGGCACCTCTCGAGAAGATAGCCATGTCTGTGGTGCCCCCGCCGAAATCGATCAACGCAACCCCCAGATTGCGCTCCTCGGAAGAGAGTACCGCTTCGCTGGATGCGAGAGATTCCAGTACGATATCGCAGACATCGAGACCGGCCCGGTTCGCACATTTGATGATATTCTGCGCTGACGTGACCGCACCCGTCACGATATGAACCTTGGCCTCGAGCCGCACGCCCGACATTCCGAGGGGATCCATGATGCCGTCCTGTTCATCGACAATGTACTCCTGGACAAGCGTATGGATAACCTCGCGATCCATGGGAATCGCTACCGCACTGGCTGCCTCGATGACCCGTTCGATATCCTTTTTTGTGACCTCTTTCTCCTTAAGCGCAATTACCCCATGACTGTTGAACCCCTTAATGTGTCCTCCTGCAATCCCCGCATAGACGGAGCTTATCTCGCAGCCGGCCATGGTTTCCGCTTCTTCCACGGCTTCCTTGATCGAATTCACCGTGTTTTCAATATTAATGACCACCCCCTTTCTCAGCCCGTCCGATGGATGACTTCCCATCCCGATAATCTCCACATTCCCGCCGGATACCTCCCCTACCACGGCGCAGATCTTTGTCGTCCCTATATCCAGCCCCACAATAATTTCATTCCCCATCTTGTTTACCCTTTCCTGAAAGAGACAATTGCTCCCCCCGTATACCCAAAATCTATGGCCATCACCTGTGCGATTTTTCCGCTGCTCTCCAAATGCGCGACGACACGCCTCAGTTCCTGCACCTCTTTCCGCAGGTCCTTTTCGCTCACCCTGATCCCGGCATCCATATGTTCAAAATAGAGCGTGGAGTGGTTTTCATCTTCAATATGAATCTCCGCCAGTCCCGAAAGGGACCAGGGACTCTTTTCTTCCTGGAGTATCTCCATTACCCGGGCCGCTTCCTTCAGTTCTCCCTGTATCTTGTTGCCGTTTCCCCGCAGTCCGGTCACAAGCGGAAAATCAGTGTCTTCGGAAGGACCAACCTTCTTGAAGACTTCTCCGAACCGGTTAAGGTAATACATGCCGTTAGCCAGGAGGATAGCACGGGGTTCCTGTTTTTCGGCCCTGATCAGAAGGGAGTGGGGAAATCTCCTCTCAAGCTGAACAGACCGGACCCACGGATCTTTTTCGAGCCGCTTCTTCAACGCGCGAAGATTCAATGCCAGCAGGCTTACCTTGGGGGGAAGACCGGCTTCCTGGAGCAATTGTGCTTTCAGCTCTTTCTGCACTCCTTGGACTTCCACGTGGTCCAGCTCGAGATAGGGGGAAGTGAGGAGGTAATGATAAATGCTTAAGAATGCAAAACTGATGAGCACAAGCACAAGGATCGCCCCGGAAACCTTGAAACACCCTTTGCAGAAGGATCCAATCACTCCTAGTCTCAGGAACCGTCTTCTCGCTCTTTTTTTCCGGCTCACCATTTGACGCTGGAGCACGTCTCTTTTCCTCTTCGAATTCCGCTTCATCGACCTATTACCTTGATCTCCAATTCCAGGTTGACGCCCGTTTTTTCGCTGACGGTCTCCCGGACCAGGCTTATCAGGTCCAGAATATCTCTCGAACGTGCTTCGCCGGTATTGACAACCCAGTTGGCGTGTTTCGTGGAGACCATGGCATCCCCGAGCCTCTTTCCCTTCAATCCTGCCAGTTCTATCAGGCGCCCCGCATAGTCTCCCGGCGGATTCTTGAAAATGGAGCCCGCGCTGGGGTATTCCAGAGGCTGCGCCTCCTTCCGCCTGCGCAAACAGCTTCTTATCTTTTCAGCAACTTCATCCGGCATGCCTTTTTCCAGCTTGAGATAAACCCGGGTCACAACAGTGCCTTCTGCCAGTTCCAGTTTTCTGTATCCGAAAGAGAGCATTTCGACTTCCGTTTCGACGAGTTCGCCCTCCGGTGTCACCGTCTCCATTCGAGAGACCAGGGAAGCCATATCCTTGCCGAAGGCCCCGGCATTCATAACCGCCGCACCACCCACGGTTCCGGGAATGCCCGCCAGAAATTCACCCCCGCCGTATCCTTTCCTCCGGCACAGCTCCAGCAGCTCCCGCAATGACGCTCCGGCTCCTGCAATGATCACTCCGGTGCGGGACATCTGCCCTCCAATGGCCGCGAGAGCCCCTTCCAGCCGGATGGCAATTCCGGGGACGTCTCCATCCATGATCAAGAGATTGCTGCCCCGCCCCAAGACAAACCAGGGGATCTCCTCTTTCTGCAGGAACGGGATTACTTTCAAAAGAACTCCGGTTTCCTGCGCCCCCAAAAAGGCCTCTACGCACCCGCCGACCCGGAACGTGGTGTAGGAGGCCATGGAGCAGCCGCGCTGCAGCCTTCCGCCTGCAAGGTCGAGCAAGGCGTCCATCTGCGTCCTGTTCATCACTGCTTTTCCGCATCACTTTGATGCAACTCATCGAGAAACATTTCACCCACCTTCACGATATTGCCGGCCCCCAGGGTCACCACCAGGTCGCCTGCACGAACGGTGGAAAGGAGTCTTTCAAGGACCTCTTCCCGGTCCCTGCAAAAGGCGACATCCTTATGTCCGTGATCCCTGATTCCTCTGGCCAGTGCTTCACCGGTTACTCCGCTGATCGGTTTTTCCCCGGCCGGATAAATGGCGGTTACGAGCAGGATATCCGCTTCGTTGAAACTGGTCACAAAGCGGTTAAACAGGATCTGAGTCCTGGTATATCGATGGGGCTGGAAGACCACCACCATCCGTCTTTCCGGCCACCATTCCCGGGCAGTTCTGAGGGTAGCGACAATTTCGCTCGGGTGATGTCCATAATCATCGAGAACAAGGATGTCTTTCTTTTGGCCTTTCACCTGGAATCGTCTGGCAAGTCCCCCCAGATCCCTGAGTCCCTGGCGGACAACGTCCATGGAAAGGCCCAGTTCCAGGCCTACTCCCAAGGCCGCAAGGCTGTTCAACACGTTGTGTTCGCCCGGGATACCGACCAGGACCTCGCCCATTGAGTCACCGTGATACAGTACTTCGAACCGCATACGGCCTTTTTCCCGGCGGATTTCTCTTCCCTGGAGATCCGCCTGGGACGTCAGTCCATAGGTGATATATCTTTTCTTCAATCGGGGGATGATGTTCTGAATCTCCTCGTTGTCCAGACAGAGGACTGACATGCCATAGAAGGGGACCTTGTTGATAAAATCGACAAAGGTCTTCCTGACGGTCTCCATGTCTCCGTAATGGTCCAGGTGTTCCCGATCTATGTTCGTCACCACTGCGATGATCGGAGAAAGGGCCAGGAAAGAGCCGTCGCTCTCATCGGCTTCAGCGACCAGGATGTCGC
>CAZEGG010000121.1:0-9201 GCA_964511755.1 uncultured Desulfobacteraceae bacterium
CACACGACATTCACGAAGCTATAAAGATGGGAGACAAGATCGCCCTTTTTACCAATGGCAAGCTGGTGCAGTACGATTCGCCGGCAATGTTACTCACACACCCGAAAAACAAATATGTCGCCGATTTTGTGGGGGCTGACCGAGCCCTGAAGGTCCTTGGAATTGTCTTGGCAAAGGACATTATCAACCCCAATCCGCGGAATCTTGTTAAAGGCGAAGATTCGGCTGAAGATGTTCTGAAAATGCTTGAAGAGAAAAGTTTGCGTCATGCCATCGTGATTGAAAGCGGGAAACCCATCGGGTATGTGAGGCCTCAAAACCTGACATATGAACGGGGCCCTGTAAAAGACCTTGTGGAGAAGTATCCCGTGCACATTTCCGAGAGGACACCGGCCAGAGATATTTTGTCTTATATGCTTATGCTCGATCTTTTAACCTTGTGTGTCGTGGATGACAATGGTGACTTCATAGGAACTGTGACCTATAACGACATACAGACGAAGGTGAAAGAGAGTTATACGAGTGATGTGGAGATGGCTTAAGGAGACCTAGTCATGGGTGTGTGGCACTTTATTGAAAAGAATTTTCATCAGGTCCTCTTTTTGACGTGGGAGCATATCTTTATGGTTGGCCTATCGCTGATTATCGCTACGGCTATCGGCGTTCCTTTGGGCATTCTGATTACCAAGAAGGAGAACTTGGCCAAACGGGTGATCAACAGTTCCAATGTCATCATGACCATCCCTTCCATTGCACTGTTTGGGATCATGATGCCGATACTAGCGATCATCGGTCAGGGATTGGGCAAGGTGCCGGCAATTGTCGCGCTTGTGCTGTACAGTCAGTTGCCGATTATTCGGAATACGTATGTGGCTATCAAGAATGTGCCCCCTTCCCTCAGGGATGCCGGCAAGGGCATGGGAATGAATAAATGGGAGCTGCTCAAAGAAGTGGAAATTCCTATTGCGGTGCCGGTAATTATCGCAGGACTGCGCACTGCCGCAGTTATGAACATCGGGATCGCTGCCATTGCCGCTTATATCGGCGCCGGAGGTCTGGGCGTTTTTATTCAACAAGGTATTGACCGGGTCTATCCCGAAATGATTGTGAGCGGGGCTTTGCTGGTTTCTCTTTTTGCCATTCTGGTCGACGGGTTGATGGCAGGTGTAGAGCACCTGCTGACCCCGAAAGGCATTCAATTGGAAAAGAGGTTGGCACAATGACAAGACCGGCTGCAAAATTATACAATATTGCGATCATATTGCTGGCTTTTTGTGGCGGTGTGGCCCTCGAAAAGACCGGCACAATCGCATTCTTGACCGATCCTTACAACTATCCTGAATTGATGAGACTCCTCTTTCAGCATTTCTATCTCGTTGCTATCAGCATGGCAATCGCGACCGCTTTGGGACTTTTCATCGGCATCATCCTAACCCGCCCTAAGTTCAGGAAGTACAGCGGTATTGTGATGTATATTGTGGGACTGGGGCAGACAATTCCATCCTTAGCCGTTCTGGCCCTGGTCATGAGCTTTTTGGGGATAGGGACGAAACCGGCCATTTTTGCTTTGACAGTTTACTCCATTCTGCCCATTGCCAGAAATACATTGGCGGGAATTCGAGCCGTACCCGTTTCTACCTTAGATGCTGCTAAGGGGATGGGCATGACGTCAACCGGGATACTCATTCAGGTGGAATTACCCATGGCCATGAAGGTGATCTTAACCGGGTTCAGGGTGGCCCTGGTAATCAATATCGGAACAGCTGCATTGGCGTATCTTATTGGCGCAGGGGGAATGGGCGACTGGATCTTTTCAGGCATCGATATGATGATGACCGATAAACTCCTGGCCGGTGCAATTCCGGTAACCCTGATGGCTTTGCTGGCTGATTTTCTGGTCGAGCTTTTAAGCGCCGTTCTCGTATCCAGAGGGCTGCGTTTGTCAGAGGAATGAGCATGTACGCACGGAAGAAACGCCGGACGTGCACTTTTCAAACAACCATCAATGTGAGGAGGGAAATTATGAAAAAGAGACTTAGGCTATTACTCATTTGCACTGTGCTGATCTTTGCGGCCGGCATATGTCTCCCGGGAACCAGCATGTCTGCAGAGAAAAAAATCGTCATAGGCGGGAAGAATTTCACGGAGCAATACCTGCTGCCGCAACTTGCAAAGGACCTCCTTGAGAAGGCTGGTTTTAAAGTGGAACTCAAGACCGGTCTGGCCACGAATCTGGCACGAAAAGCGCTGGAGGAAGGGGAGATTGATTTCTATTATGAGTACACGGGCACTGCGTATACCGTCTTTTTCAAGCAAAAGGACCCGGAAATAATGAAGAATCCCGTCAAGGTATTCGATTATGATCGCGACAGGGACAAGAAAAATGGTTTGATATGGCTGGACCCGGTCAAATTTAATAATACTTACACCCTTATGATGCAGAAGAGTCAGGCGCAGAAATTGGGCATTAAATCAATTTCGGACCTGGCGAGGTATGTGAATCAGCATCCTGAAGATCTCATCTTCGGTGTTGGAACGGAATTTTGGGCAAGGCCTGATGGGTTCAGGAAGCTGATGAAAGACTACGGCTTCAAGGTCCCGGCGGGGAAAGTGAAGAAAATGTCCATTGGCCTCGCCTACACTGCCTTGAAAAATGGGCAAATCTCAGTGGGTATGGGTTTTGCCACAGACGGCCGGATTGCCGCTTTTGGATTTGTTAACCTGGTCGATAACAAGAGCTTTTTTCCCGTATACAACCCGGCTCCGGTCATACGCGCGAAAGTGCTGGAGAAATATCCTGAAATACGCAGCATCCTGAAGCCGTTGGCGGAAAATCTCAGCACCGCGGAAATGCAGGAGATGAATAAAAAGGTGGACGTGGACCATGAATCTGTAGCCCAGGTGGCAAAGGATTGGTTGAAGAAAAAGGGGTTGTTGTAGTTAATCGATAGCCAACGGAAAATAATTGAATCCGCTGAGAGCCAACCAGAAGTGGAAAAGGAAGAACAATGCCGGACCCGGGAAAGACAGTTCCCGGTCCGGCATTGACCATGAAAAATGGCTTATGAAACCGCTGTGCATGATGCTGGGCAGGGGCAGATGCCCATGCAGCACGGGCAAGAACCAACGATGATGTTCACCGACCGCGTCATTCGCTTCATCAGAGAGGTGACGTGGGAAGATCTCCCGCTCGACGTCCGGCACCAGTCCAAGCGGTGTTTGCTCGACACCCTCTCTGCGACTATCGCAGGAGCAGAAACTCCTGTTGGGCGGATCATGGCGAAGATCGCGAGAACACAGTTCGGTGGAAATGAGGCTACTGTGCTGGTTCACGGATTCCGCACTTCTGCTGCCGGGGCTGCGGCGACAAATGGGTTTGCCGGCAATGCGTTGGATATTGATGACGGCTATCGACTGGTCAAGGGGCACCCCGGCGCCTGTGTCCTGCCGGTGATACTGGCAACTGCGGAACAGATGCCATCGTGCACCGGCTCGGAATTTTTGACCGCCCTCGTTGTGGGCTATGAGATCGGTATTCGTGCCGGGCGGATTCGGCACGCCTGCTGCAGCACCTATCATTCATCGGGCAGTTGGGGTGCGATTTCCGGAGCGGCCGCCGGAGGTCGGCTTTTGGGTTTGAATGAAACGCAACTACGCCACGCTCTTGGCACCGCCGAGTACCACGCCCCGATCGCTCCCCTGATGAAGTGTATTGCCTCTCCGTCAATGGGAAAGGACAGCATCGGCTGGGGAGCCATGGTCGCCATGCTCTCTGTTTTAATGGTCAAAGAGGGGTTTACCGGGATTGAGCCGCTCTTTTCCGACACTCCCGAACCCGGGTGGGTCAAGTCCCTGGGGCATGAGTGGCAGATACTCAACCTCTATTTCAAACCCTATGCTGCATGCCGGTGGGCACAGCCGGCAATAGACGGGATTTTGAAAGTGAAACGAGAACACAGCCTCTCGGCTTCTTCTGTCCGCGGCATCCGTATCCGGACCTTTCGTGCGGCCTGCGCGTTGAGCCTTCGCCCACCCGCCAATACCGAAGAGGCCCAATATAATATCGCCTTTCCGGTGGCGGCGGCCTTTCTGGACGAGGAGGTGGGTCCACGTCAAGTACAACCCCCTCGACTTTTCGACAAGGCCCTGCTCGAATTGCTTTCCAAAGTGACCGCCGAGGTGGATGCTCGTTTTGAAGCGGACTTTCCCTCCAAGACGTACGCGGAGGTGATCGTCCAAACCCGGGAAGGGGACTTTTTTTCCTCCGGTCGGATGGAGCCCCGGTGGGAACCGCCGGATACCCTGCCCACCGATGGAGAGCTTGGGGAAAAATTTCTCTCGTTGGCCGGCCCCGTTATTGGTGAGAAAAGGGGCCGGGATCTTATTGAGCGTGTTTGGTCGGCGGAGCAGTGGGGAAGTCTCCATCCCATATTTGATAGTTGTTCAGGGTCGGACCAGTGATATTTCCACCTTTTCTCACGTCTTGTTTGCGAGGGTTCCATCGATGAAAGTTGGTGTCTATCAGATTGATCCGGTGCTGCTTGATGTTCAGGCCAATATCGAAAATATAATTTTATTACTTGAGGAAGCCAAAGCGCAAGACGTCAGCCTGGTTATTTTGCCGGAGCTTTCCCTGACAGGCTACTTTGTGAGGGAACGATACCATGAAGTGGCGTTGCGCCTGGACTCTCCGCAAATCAATCAACTGGTTCAAGCGACAAAGGGGACGGCTGCTGTCGTGGGCTTCATTGAGGAGTCCCGTGCCATGAATTTCTATAACTCCGCGTTGGTGGCTGTTGATGGTCGAATTTTGTTTGCTTACCGCAAGCTCAACCTGCCCAATTATGGAGTATTTGAAGAGCGTAAGTTTTTTTCGTCTGGCAAGCAAGTACGGGTCTTTAATCTTCATGGATTCACGTTCGCGCCGCTTATCTGCAACGACTTGTGGCATCCTTCCCTGCCATTCCTGGCGGTTACTCAGAAAGCGGACATCTTTATCACCATTTTCAACTCATCCCGAGGCTCCATGGGGAATGAGTTTTCCAACATCGAAAGCTGGAACATCATCAATCGATTCTATTCGCGGGTATTCGGCGTGTACAACCTATGCGCCAACCGCGTGGGCTGTGAGGTGTTTGAAAGCCCCGATTCCGATGAAAGTGAGTTGCCAAATGCCGCTACGTCGGCTATTGATGACAGTCCGTTCCGCTTCTGGGGTGGGAGCGAGATCATCAACCCTTTTGGGCAGCCGATTGCGAGGGCTTCTTTGTACGAGACCGATGCCATCTTTGCGGAGATTTCGCGAGATCTCCTCCGCAAAAAACGCATCCTTTTGCCTTATCTTAAGAATGATGACCCCTATTTTACACATCGTGAACTTACGAGGATCCTTTTTGAAAAGAGGAGAGACTAACTGATTGGAAAGAAGTTTCCGTATCATGATTACCACGAGCTAAGGAGGAGAGAGGACGATGGGGATTCAAGACATTTATCAGGCGATTCTGGGGTTTGACGAGGAAAGGACAAAACAGTTGACCCGGACAGAGATTGACGCCGGAACGGACATTAATTCCATCCTAAACGAGGGAATGATCGCGGCAATGGACGAAGTGGGGAAACAGTTCAGTGAGGGGATTCTCTTTGTGCCGGAGATGCTTATGGCTGCCAAGGCCATGAAGGGAGGTCTCGCGATTCTGAAGCCGCTCCTGACCGGAGATGCAGCAGTTTCCAAGGGAACGATCGTTATCGGGACGGTAAAAGGAGACCTGCACGACATCGGCAAGAACCTGGTTTCCATGATGATGGAGGGCGCCGGTTACACGGTAGTGGACTTGGGTCCTGACGTGGATGCCGACAAGTTCGTCCAGGCAGCCAAGGAACATAACGCCAATATTGTGGCGCTTTCTGCGCTTCTGACCACAACCATGCCCGCCATGGAGGCCACCATAGCCGCGCTGAAAGAGGCGGCTCTTCCGGTCAAGACCATCATAGGCGGTGCACCGGTGACCCAGGCGTTCGCCGAACAGATAAGCGCCGACGGTTACAGTGACGATGCTCCGGGCGGAGTGCAGCTGGTGCGGACGTTGATTGGAAAGTGATATCCGGACCTGTCGGAAAGAACCGGGGTCCCGAAAGGGAAGAGGAGAAGAGGATCATGATCATCGTAGGAGAGCTCATTAACGCCAGCCGCAAGGCTATCGGCACGGCTATTGAGAGCCGGGATGCCGAGGCGATCAGGAAAATAGCAGAGGAAGAGCTGGAGGCTGGCGCAGATTATGTCGATGTGAACGCGGGGATTTTCGTGGGAAAGGAGCCCGAGTACCTCACCTGGCTGGTCCAAAGTGTTCAGGAGGCTGTTGACGCTCCGTGCGCCATTGACAGCCCTGATCCCGAGGCTATTCAGGCGGCACTTGCGGTGCACAAAGGGCTCCCCATGATCAACTCCATTTCCCTTGAAAAGGAACGGTACGATAAACTGCTGCCGGTTATTGCCGGGACGGATTTCAAGGTAATTGCCCTGTGCATGAGCGACGAGGGGATGCCCCAGACCGCGGACCAACGCATGGCCATTGCCGACAAACTGGTCAACGGCCTGGTGCAGAAGGGCATACCGCTGGATCACATCTATGTGGATCCCCTGGTTCAGCCGGTTGCCACGAACAGCAGTTTCGGCGAGGAGTTTCTTGACGCCGTTGAGAAGATCATGACGAGCTTTGAAGGCATTCACACCATGTGCGGCCTGTCCAACATCTCCTACGGCCTGCCGGAGCGGAAATTTATGAACCAGGCGTTCATGGTGATGGCGATAGCGAGAGGTCTGGATGGCGCCATCATCAATCCCCTGGACGCCAGGATGATGGCAAATATCGTGGCGGCGGAGGCGCTGGCAGGGAGAGACAGCTTCTGCATGAATTACCTGAAGGCCTTCCGGGCCGGAAAATTCCAGTTCTGACGATCTATCCGCCCTCGATCGGCGGAAAGAAGGCGAGACTATCGCCGGCACGGAGGACACGATGTTGAGAACAGTGCCGGCCGTTTACGAGGATAACCTTTTCAATTTCCGGTGGGACGCCGAGTTGTTTCAATACCGTTCCCACCGGAGACCCGTCCGGGATGTCCAGACCCCCGTCTGCGGGCAGACCGGCCAGATACTTTCTCATTGACGCGTAGCCTTTGACCGTAATGATCATCTCTTTTCCTGATAAAATCTCTTCTTTCGTTTGATTTTCCCAAATCCGCCGCCGAATTTCGTCAACGTGTGTGTGGGTCTTGATAATCCTATTTTTTATGGTATCATAGCATAAACTGACTGTTTTTATAAGGATAAACCACTTCAGACGAGACCGGAAGGGAAGAGCGCCATGGGTTACATGGGAAAGATATTGCGAGTCGACCTGTCGAACGGCAGCAGTCGATTGGAATCGCTGGATATGAGAAAGGCGAAGGATTTCATCGGCGGGAGGGGCCTCGGGATTAGTTATCTTCTGGACGAAGTTGATGCGAACTGCGACCCCTTGGGTGAGAAAAACAAGCTCATCATGATGACCGGTCCCCTGACCGGTACCATTGCTCCCACCGGGGCACGGTACATGGTTGTTACAAAATCGCCGCTGACGGGAGCCGTCACGTGTTCCAATTCGGGAGGGCAATTCCCGGCCATGTTGAAGAGGACCGGCCTGGACGGCATTATTCTCGAAGGCCGTTCTCAGGAGCCGGTGTACCTCTTTGTGAGAGAAGATGGAGCCGAGATCCGCAGCGCCGGGCATGTCTGGGGAAAGGACACCCATGCGACCACCGATCGCCTCCTGGAAGAGACGGGCGCGGATGCAAAGGTAGCCTGCATTGGTCCCGCAGGGGAAAAGGGGGTTCTTTTTGCAGGCATCATGAATGATAAGGATCGTGCCGCCGGCCGATCCGGTGTCGGAGCGGTGATGGGATCGAAAGGACTCAAGGCGGTTGTGGCCAGCGGGAACAGGAGAGTGCCGCTCCATGATGAAAGGGCGTTCAAGTCCATCGCGCGGGAGTATCTTGCCCGGTTCAAGGAGGTCTCCAGGGACCAGCCGCCGGCCCTTCGAACCTATGGCACAGCCATCACGGTGGTAGGGACCCAGAACGTGGGAGTGTTCCCCACGCGGAACTTCCAGCTGGGTACCTTTGAAGGCTGGGAAAATATCGGGGGAGAAAGGCTCACCGAGAAGTTTCTGCTGAAAACGAGAGCCTGTTTCAGTTGTCCAATCTCCTGCGGACGGGTAACCAGGATCCCGGAGGGACCTTTTCAGGGAGAGGGAGAGGGACCGGAGTATGAAACGGTCTACGCCCTTGGAAGCGACTGCGGAGTGAGTGACCTGGCCGCGGTAACCAAGGCGAACTATATCTGCAACGAGATGGGGATGGATACCATAACCATGGGCGCAACCATTGCGTGTGCCATGGAGATGTACGAGAAAGGTATTATCGATGAGAGTGTCATCGGACGGCAGCTCCCGTTCGGAGACGCCGAAGGCTTGGTGGAGATGTGCCGCAAAACCGCTTTCCGGGAGGGGTTCGGCAACGAACTTGCTCTCGGAAGCCGGCGCCTGGCAGAGAAATTTCATCATCCGGAGTTGGCCATCGTATCAAAAGGGCAGGAGTTTGCCGGATATGATCCCCGCGGCGAGAAGGGCATGGGTCTTGCCTATGCCACATCGAATATCGGCGCCAGTCACATGCGCGGGGACCCGGCCTACATCGAAATACTCGGAGTGCCGACACTCATCGACCCTCTTGTGCTCGAAAACAAGCCCAGATTGGTGAAAGACTGGCAGGATGTGTTTGCCGTGTTCGATTCGGCCGGTGTGTGTGTCTTCTTTTCGGTCAGAAATTATGTGACCCCAACGGAAGATATCCGGCCTGAGGGACTGCTCAGGCTCCTCAACGCGGCCACAGGGGCCGGATATGATATGGACTCGCTGGTCCGCGCAGGAGAGCGCACTGTCAACGCAGAACGTGTCTTTATCAACCGTGCAGGGTTCACCGCGCAGGATGATACCCTGCCGGGAAGGATCCTCGAAGAGCCGCTTCCCGGCGGCCCTGCCAAGGGACAGATCTGTGAGCTTGATAAAATGCTCCCGGAGTACTATCGGCTTCGCGGCTGGGACGATGACGGTCGTCCAGCTGCTCACAAGCTGGAGGAACTGGGCCTGAAAGGTCTCCTCCATTCCC
>CAZEGG010000122.1:0-9168 GCA_964511755.1 uncultured Desulfobacteraceae bacterium
TCACTGCGGTCTGGTGAATCCGGCCAACCCGTGCCTGTGCACCAGACAGATCACGGACAAGAACGAAGATGGCCAGATTAAAAAATCCCGGCTCCTGTTCACCGGGTATCCGTGTCGGGCCCGCAGGGACCCGGTTGTCATGAAAGGGATGCAGGAGCTGGATGAGCTCGAGCGTGTGTCGGGTATTTTCAGGAGCCACCCCGACTACGCCGCTCCTTCGACCTTTCTGAACCACTTGAAAAATTTGATGGATTCAGGCCGTTTTCAGCTGTTCGACTGACCGTCAAAAAGGAGGCAAAACGATGAATGAAAAGAATGTGGGGATCGGTTATTGTGGACTGGACTGTGGCGGGTGCCCCGTTTTCCTGGCCACTCGAGCGGACGACGATGCGGCGAGAACACAGGTAGCAGAAGAATGGTCGGAGAAATTCCATTGGAACCTGGTGCCGTCCGACATCAATTGCGACGGATGCAAGAACACGGGCGGCCGGATTTTCGGCTACTGCACGGAATGCGAGATCAGGAAGTGCGGGAGTGAAAGGGGTATCGACAACTGCGCATCGTGTGGAGAGTATGCCTGTGCAAAGCTTCAGGACTTCTTTTCCTTTTCCTCTGCCGCCAAGGCCGCCCTGGAGAGCCTCAGAAACGGCCGAGTCGGTTGAGGAGACAGTTGAGGATGCGGCATCAGCGCGACGATATTAGTGATGAAAAGGAGAAGGAAAAATGATATCTAGAATCTGGCATGGTTGGACGACGTTCGAAAATGCAGACACATACGAGAATCTCCTCAAAACGGAGATTTTTCCCGGAATCGCATCCAGGAATGTATCAGGCTACCGGGGAATTCAGCTTTTGAGGCGGCCTCTGGACGATGCGGTTGAGTTTATTACCATAATGCAATTTGACTCGCTGGAGGCGGTCAAGGAATTTGCCGGTGAGGATTATGAACAATCGATTGTGCCTGATAAAGCAAGGAAGGTGCTTTCGAGACATGATGGGAGATCACAGCATTACGAAATAAGGAAAAGCATCACGTACTGAAAAGAATCCTCTGCGACCCGGCAGCAGTGCCGAACAGGAGGCGATGAATGAACGACTTTCCAGAATTCATGAAAACTCCGGGCAATGCAATAGCATCACATTTACAATCTGCCGGCGTTAAAGGCTGGGTGTACGATGGAATCGACGGTAAGCAGATGGCGTACTGGATATGTGAAAGGGACGGGCTGTCCAGAGAACACTCTCATGAATATGATGAATATTTCGCAGTAGTGGAGGGCAGATATACCTTGATCATTAACGGGCAAAGGATCCATGTATGCAGAGGAGATGAATATCTGATTCCGACCGGGGTTCCGCATGCGGGGGAGTTTATCGCCGGTACCAGGACAATTCACTGCTTTGGCGGAAAACGAGCGGAACGCGCTTAAAGCAGATATCTACCGGGCCCGTTGCCAGGCGGGGAGCATTTGGCGGTGGTGCCCGGAGGCTCGGCCGTGGCGCAGTTTGTTTCGCGTGATGCCCGGCTGAACCAGGGCCGCTGTCATGGGAAACCTGTCGGGTGGCGCAGCACCGGACGTAATGAATAACAGGGAGGACAACCGTGTCCGAGTTTGACAAGTACGTTGAAATGGCAAGAGAGCTGAATGCGGCTGACGCAAGGATCATCTCTCCTGATGACATATTCTTCGACATCCGGACCATATTGAAGTGCAGGTGGGGATGTGAGGACTTTTTCAATCAGACAATAAAGTGCAACACGAGGAACACTTCATTTCAGGAGCGAACTGAAATGATCAAAGCGTACAAGAATATCCTGCTTGTTCACTCTCATGATGCAAGGGAATTGAGCAAAGCGGTTCTTGAAATCGAACGGGCCGCATTCCTCGACGGGCACCACTTTTCTTTTGCGATCAGGACGTGCAGCCTGTGTAAGAACTGTGCAGTCGATCAGGGCAAAGCCTGTCCGACGCCGGAGAAGGTGAGGCCCTGTGACCAGAGTTTCGGCATTGATGTATACAAAACGGCGAGAAACCAGGGGCTGCCCTGCAATGTGCTGCAAAACAGGGATGATGTTCAAAACCGATACGGATTCGTCCTGATCGAGTGAATCTCCTCCCGCAGATCAGAAAGGCCACGGGAGTCTTTGTGATGGAGAGGAAATATGGACCACGTCTACAGCTGCACCGGGCATGAATTGAAGATCCCGAATATCGTCGGCAGTCAGGGAGTGTATCTGTTTGACGATAACGGAAAGCGCTTTATGGACTTGGAGTCGGGAGTCTGGTGCATTTCCGTCGGGCACAGAAATGAGCAGATCAACAGAACCATAACGAACCAAATCGGCTCCCTAATGCACGCCGGGTTTTGCTATTCCAATCAAGTCCTTGAAGAATCATCAAAATCAGTCCTGGATATCACGAATCTCGGCAACGGAAAATGCGTTTTTCTTTGTTCCGGAAGTGAAGCCATCGAGATATCGAGACAGATAGCAAAGCATCTTTCCGGGAAAAACCTGTCCATGACGCTTCATGACTCATACCTCGGCGCATACGCTTCTGTGACTGACCGAACCAAAGGTTGGTATGTCTTTAACTGGGAGCGGTGTAAGGCATGCGGGGAAAACGACAATTGCGATCCTTCCTGTGAAGCATTGCAGGACATCCCTGAAGACATATCGGACTTTGTATTTGAACCGGGGAGTTCATCTGGGTTTGTCCGGTTTCCCCCAAAGGCGTTGATTCAGAACCTAGTCAACTTTGTTCGAAATAACAGCGGGAAGATAATTGCAAACGAAGTAACGACAGGGGTCGGCCGGACCGGAAAATGGTTTGGATATCAACACTATGATATCGAACCTGATTTGATAGCGATTGGGAAGGGAATTGGAAACGGATATCCCGTCAGCGTTGCAGCAATCAGCGAGGCCACGGTGAGCGAATTGGAAACGGAGCCGTTCAAGTATGCTCAGTCCCACCAGAATGACCCATTGGGAGCCGCGGTTGTGCTGGAGGTTATACGACAGATTGAAGACAACGACCTGATCGCAAAAGCAGGGCAGAAAGGACCCGTATTCTTATCCAAACTTGAATCCCTCGTGGATAACGAGATTGTCCTCGATGTCAGGGGAAGGGGAATGATGCTCGCGATGGATCTGCCAGACAAAGACATCGCAAATGAGATCTATGGTGATCTTATCGCGCGGGGCTACATCCTGGGAAATAGAGGAACTTCATTTCGAATCGATCCACCCCTTATCCTGACTGAGGCAGAATTTGACGAGTTCATTGACGCGTTTAAGGCTGTATTGGCGTCAAGGATATAGTAGACCACACGATATTCTCCGTCATCAGGTTCGGCCGACAAAGAGCCGTCCTCAATTGAGAGTGTCATACGCTCAGGAATTTTTTGACTGCCTGGACGACCCTCACCACGGCCACGGAACATTCGGACTGCATTACGATCTGTGAAGCGAACCTGCCCACCGTGGCCCTTTCCAGAAGACCGACCTTGGTTGACCCGACAATGAGAAGATCAAACTCCGCCGAACGCTTCACCAGGAACTCGAGCGGCTTGTCCGAACTGGCCAGCTCAATCCGATAAAGGGCCTTTGCCGCGTGCTGTTTGATGGCCTCCACCAGAATCTTGCCCGAATGGGCCTTCTGTTCCGACGTATAATCCGTCGGAAGGATGTTCATAAAATTGATTTCACCGTCGAACCGGTCCGCCAGTGCCCCTGCCAGCCGGACGATGAGATGCAGGTTGCTGCTCCCTCCCAGCGATACGGCAATCCGTTTGGGTTCAAATGCCCCCTTCACCTTCAACAGAACAATATCCGTTCGCGCCTGGCTGAACACCTCTTCCATGAGGTTCAGGGAATCGGGGGTCTCCTTTCCCGTATACCCCATGACGATCAGGCCGCATCCCTCCTCTTCCGCTGCATGCACAATGCCTTTGGGCAGGCTGCGGGATACGCGGATTACGGGACGGATTTTCACATGCTCCATCTTCGGTATGGTGCTGGTGCTGTCGAGCAGATGAATGGAGTCCTCTGCATTTCCCAGAGCAGCGTACAAATCAACCTGATTGAACGCCTCAACAACGTTCAAGATGACAATCTCTCCGGTATGACCGGCCAGCAGTGCTTCGGAAACCGAAAACAGTGCCGGTTGCGTTTGGGGATTGGCCACGGGAACGAGAATCCTCATACCCGCGAGGGGACTTGACTTCGGCTCCTCGCTCAGTACCAGGCTCATACCCGTGCGGCTGCGGATTTCGCGCTTGCGCGAGTAGAGCACATAGAGCACAAAACCGGCTGCCATGAGTTGAAGACCGAAGACAATGGATACCCAGTCCAGGGTGAAAAGAAGAAGCACGTTGGCCGCCAGAGCAGCTTCCGGTATGCGGCGTCTCCAGCGACCTACATGCTGAATCGACTCGGGTGAATTGTAGAGCCTGCGCAAGGCAAAAGAGGCCGGCAAAAGGGACCCCAGGAGGCAGAAGTTGGCTGACTTGACAATGAATGCCAGGTTTCCGAAAAGCAGAGCCGCTGCCGTGACCAGGCCGCCGGCCCACAGGGCCGCGGTGGGGGTCTTGTTCACCTGGTGGATGCGTCCGAGGATCGGGGGCAGGAACCCGTCCTTGCCCATGGCAAAAATCTGCCTTGCCTGGGAGAGCAGCGTGCTGTTCAGAGCGGCAGCCGAAGCAAGGATGCCTCCGATGGCGACAAGCAGCCACCCTGCCCTCCCTATGCCTTTCATGGCCACATCCACCAGAGGCGCATTGGACCCCGCCAGCGTCTCCCAGGGCACAACCATGACCGAAACGACCGCTACGGCGATATAGAAGATCAGGCTGACGCACATGGCCAGGAACATGGCCTTCGGGACCGTCCTTTTGGGATCCACAATCTCTTCTGCATTGTTGGCAATGAGCTGGTAGCCGAAAAAAGATACATAGATAATGGCGATGGCCCCGCCTATTCCGCCGAATCCCCTGGGAAACATGGGCTTCATCAATGCGGGATGGGTTTTGGGAACAATCAGGGCGATGAGGAACAGAAGGATTGCCAGATTACCCCAGGTCAAGAACCGTTGGACCCTGTCTCCTCCTTTTGTCCCTCGACAATTGAGCAGGGTAAAAAAGACGATGACGGAAAAGGCGATTCCTTTCATCATGGGCTCCGGGATGCTTGGAGCAAAAAGAGAAGTCAGATAGTAGGCAAAACCGGTTGCATACATGGCGCAGGCAAATATGCTGCCCAGGGCCAGCAGCCAGCCCGTCGTAAATCCCCAGAGACTTCCAAGCGCATTGTAGGCGAAGGCATACCCGCCGCCTGAAACGGGCATCCTTCGCGAAAGCTCCCCGAATACGAGCACGGAAAGGACGGTCAGCAATCCGCAGATCAGATAAGCAAGCCATACCCCGGGACCGGCACGGCCTGCCGCAAGACCTATGAGGACATATATCCCGGCACCCATCAGTGCCCCGATTCCCAATGTAGTGGCTCCGAGAAGACCCATGGTCCGTTCGAACCCGACACGGACCATCCTGCGCTTGAATATTTCGCGGATACTTTCGGCCATGGTTCACCTTTCCCGGCTCATGGTCAGGCCTCTCCTTCCATTTCACCGCCGGCCCGGATCAGCGGTCATCTCAGGCCGGAAGGGCTTTCGTCCCGGCATGAGACTCTCCGTCTTGAGACCTCCTTGATGTGTTTGTTCGGCTGGTGTAAGCTATTACTTAACAGAAGGTTACTCTTTTTGGTAGAGGGATAATAGTCACTAATCAGCGAAAGGAGCCGGTGATTGAATACGGGTATCGCTACTTAATTGCCTGCCGGGACTTCGGGAAGCCCCGCTTCCGATGATGGTCCGTACCGGCAGAACAATTTTCTCGCAGCGAACCGCAAAAAGCCGCGCAGATTCAAAATCCGCATCCGAATCCACAAATGAGACCAACACACACAGCAGCATTAAAGACACTCTTGGTAATCCTGAGCATCGCCGTCCTGCTCGATATTTTGATCCAGGTCTTCGAACTCGACAAAATAGTATTCGAGTCATTTCTCTTTGATCCCGCGTTTTACGGAAATCCCAAGTGGATATTTCTCGCATTCTTGATCGTTATTGGATCTGACGGTGTTACGGGAATGCTCGGGTATATGTTAGCCAAAAAGAAGAATCGGAATGTACAGTATTGGACCGGGCTGTGCTTTATGTTGAATATCTGGGGGGTGATATTCCTGAGTTTCCTGCCTCCTCTTAACAAAAGAGATACGTAATGAATCTTTACCCGCCGATGAGGAGGCATTCTGAAGGCCTGAACCGGCGTACGAAAAAAGGGCGAAATGGATAATGGCTACATAATCTCCTCTGACAAGAGGAAACTGGACATCCAGGTCATCCACAGATATCTGAGTGAGACGTCCTATTGGGCAAAAGGAAGATCGATGGACACGGTTCGAAAGTCCATCCACAACTCCTTGTGCTTCGGGGTTTACAACAAAGAAGATGCACTGGTCGGGTTCGGCAGGGTCGTAACCGATCACGCAGTCTTCGCGTACGTAATGGATGTCTTTATCCTGGAAGAGTACAGGGGTCTGGGCCTCGGTAAAAGGCTCATGGAATATATGATGGACTTCCCGTCACTGAGAACCATAAAACGGTGGCAGCTGGCTACCAGTGACGCTCATGGCCTCTATGAGAGATACGGGTTCAGGAACCTGGCGGCACCGGAAAAACACATGGAGAAGGTAGACAAGCGCTCCTGCTGACCATCGCCTGCGGTCAATCGCCGGCACAAGTACAATTTGCTGTTTTGGCGGGAAAAAGAACCCCAAGTCCGGACATTGACTTTGCGCACGTTGTCAGGTGAGAAAGGAAGGATGAGATGACAGACAAGCCCTCGATAATGGCGGTTTTTCCGAAAAAGAAAATGCCTGCCTATCCGGACGAACTCAAACGGGAAAATGTCCAGTCGGTCTTCAGATTTCACAAATCCGTGCCAGAGTATCAGGCCACTCCCCTGCACTGCCTGCCGGACCTCGCCCATCATCTCGGCGTGAAGAATATTTATGTAAAAGATGAGTCGTTGCGATTCGGTCTCAATGCATTCAAGGCCCTGGGCGCCACATGGGCGATAGCCGGGATCCTGTGCGAAGAAGTGGGTCATACACTGTCTGATATTGATTTTCCCCGTCTGAAACAGGCCGCTGCACAACTAGAGGACGTGGTGTTTGCCACGGCCACGGATGGGAACCATGGACGGGGAGTTGCCTGGGCCGCCTCTCGGCTGGGGTGTCAGGCGGTTGTCTTTATGCCGGCGGGGAGTGCTGAAAGCCGCGTGAAAGCTATTGAAAAAGAGGGGGCAAGGGTCTGGGTGACGGACAAGAACTATGATGACGCCGTAAGGATGGCTGCCGGTGCGGCAGAGAAAAACGGCTGGCACCTGGTCCAGGATACCGCCTTCAGGGGATATGAAAAAGTTCCTGTGTGGATTGTTCAAGGCTACACCACAATGGCGCGGGAGGTGCTGGAGCAGCTCATGGACAGGGATCTTGAGATGCCGACCCATCTGTTTCTCCAGGCAGGGGTCGGCTCCATGGCAGCATCCGTGCTCGGCTACTACGCGAATGTCTTGAGGGACGCCTGCCCGAGAACCATCATCGTGGAGCCGAACCAGGCTGACTGCATGTACCAGTCCGCGCTCGCCGACGACGGCACGCCAAAGGCAGTAGGAGGAGAGCTGAAAACCATGATGGTCGGCCTTGCCTGTGGTAAACCGAATCCTTTTGCCTGGAGCGTCCTGCGGGATTTTGCATCAGGCTTTGTTTCCTGCCCTGATGAAGTGGCCGCTCTCGGTATGCGGCAGCTTGCCGGACCCCACGGCGACGATCCTGCCATTGTTTCCGGAGAATCAGGGGCAGTGGGCGTAGGTCTTCTCCGTCGGCTTATGGCAGACCGCAAGCTTACCGGAATAAAGGAACAAATAGGCCTTGATCAGGCTTCCGTCGTCCTTTGTTTCAGTACAGAAGGGGATACGGATCCGAAAAATTATCGGGCTATCGTGAATGGACAATCGATCTAGCAAAACGATCTTATTTCCATCTTTGCAGGGCTGTGTCACTGAAGCGAACCCGCACATTCGCCACATGCGAACCGGCGGGCCCGGCCTTTGGCCTGCTGCGCGACCCCAATTGTTCAGCGCAAGGTGGAGGCAAATTCCTTGACCTGATATTCCCACTCCCGGGTTTCGAGATCGACCCGGACTTTCCCTTTCTCCTCACAGAGGGTTGCCGTAACATATCCTCCGCCTCCTGAAAAGGTGAGACATCCCTCGGCCTCTTCGGTCAAATCCAGTCCCAAGCCGCCGCTCCCGAAAAATTTCTTGAGCCGCTCGATCACTTTCTCGCCCGGCAGTCCGGTCCTGCACTCCATATTCAACATAGGTAAACCTCCTTCTCCGGGAATATGTGGCGAAGATATCCTACCGGATTTCAGGACCAAACGCAAATCACCTTCTTATCCCCTGAACCATGATCGGGGCGTTAACTGCACGGGCAAGCAGATGCAAACTGTCTGAGAAGTGAATCTCCTCCTTCAGAGCGCGAGGCATCATGAGGTCCCCCGAGGGGGTTCAGGGAGGAAGCCCTTTCTGGAGTGACTGGTGAGAGGGGCCGTCTTTCCGTGGCTTATGAGTGGGGGAACCCGCAGTTCGACGAGGTCGAGAATGCGGAGGGTTTAATCAAAACTAAGGAGGCCTCAAACAAATGTTGACAGCGGCATTTGTACCTCATATGAGGAGAAGAGAACCGGAGGCTTTCTGAAAAACCATGGGGCGGGAGGTGGGAGTGAGCCGCGGCAGCTCCACTGCCCGCTCCACTTACGGAGGATTCCATGGTTTCGAGAACATTGAACGGCGATCAGGCCATTGCATACGGGGCCCTGTTCGCAGGGGTCAAATTCGTTGCCGGCTATCCCGGATCGCCCAGTTCAGGAACGGTAGAGGCTTTAGTTCACCTGGCGAGGGAGCATGACATCTGCGTGGAGTGGTCCACCAATGAAAAGGTGGCAGCAGAAATAGCCATCGGGGCATCCATGGCGGGACGCCGCGCCCTCGTCTGCGTCAAGAGTGTGGGCATGAACGTCATGGTGGACCCCCTCATGG
>CAZEGG010000123.1:0-9146 GCA_964511755.1 uncultured Desulfobacteraceae bacterium
CTGGGATGCAATCCAAAAAAGTTCCCGCCCGCCCATCTGGCTCTTCTGAAACGCGTCCAGAAACCCGGCGTATCCATTCCGTTCATCAACAAGGCTGTGGCCGTCATGAACGACAATTCCATCCGGGGAGTCCTGCCCGTCGGTGGAGACGATTTACGCCGGGCAGGCGGGACCCTTGAGCTCCGACCTGCTGACGGGAGTGAGCGGTTCACGCCTCTGAGCGATCCGGACAAAATAGAACATCCTGATCCGGGAGAGATTATTTACGTAGTTGCGGAAACCCGGGAGGTCATGTGCCGAAGGTGGAACTGGCGGAACGGCTACCAAACCCGGATCACCGAAGACACAAAGGCCATGGTCATGAACATCGACGGACTTGGCGAAGACAGTGAGAAACGGGCCGTTTCCGGACGTGATCGAGTCGCCCGAATGCTTGCTCTGTATTGCAGCGCCGAAATCGAGACAGCCCTCCTGACCCCGGCCGCGCCATCATTTTCGTTCCGCTTCTAGAGCTGGAACATGAGGAGGGACATTGTGGGTTCCGAAGATCCCGCAGAAACCGCTGACACGGGAAAAATGAAAACCAGGTCTAAGATCATCGTGACAGTTGGAGTGGCCGTGTTGGTTCTTGCCGCGCTTTCCCTGTCCGTCCTCCTCTATTACTACACGCACCCCCCAAAAATAAGAGCTCTTGTAGAAAAACTCGTCTCCAGTTCGATGGGGGTGTCACTCAGCATCCAGCGGATGACGTATTCCCGAAGCCCGCTCAGAATGGAACTCGAAGGAATCCGCGTTGGGCCGGGAAAATCGGCGCGGGGCTTCTCCCTGCATGTGCCCGCGGCCGCGGCCGATTTTTCGTTCGAGGGGTCCTGGGGCTACAGGACCCTTGTTGTGAAAAACATCGAAGTATCCGGATTCATCTCTCATGTAACTGGAAAGCCCAAACTCTCCGGGCTTGAAGGACCGCCTGCGAAACCTTCATTCCTTGGCGGCCTCTTGCGCAGGCTTTTTATGTTTTTGGTTTTCCGGCATGTGAGATTCCAGTCAGGAAAAATCCAGGAAGGTCTTGTATCTGTGCAATTGGGCGAGCGTGCGCTCCAAGTAGACCATATCCGTGCAAACCTGGTGGCCGGAAGGCCCTTTGAAATCTTCTGCGGAATGGAGGCCAAATGGCCCTCACAAGGCCTGAATCTTGCGGTTCCCCAAGTTCATATAAAGGCGGACCAAAAACTATCCCTTGACAATCCTGAAATTGGCGGCTTCCTGAGTCTAAAAATGGCCGATTTGGAGAGTCCGATGGTCCGCACACGAGACCTGAATGCAAAGACAAGACTCCTCTACCAGGTCAAAGACGAAAAACTTACCTTCAGCAGTACGGAACTTGTATCCGGGCGGATTGATTTGAAGAACGGGACCCGGAAAATACCCATTCCATCAGGCATACACATCTCAACAGGCGGCGGAGTGCATTTCGAGAGCCGGACCCTGCATGCCGATCCCTTACGGATCACTCTGGGCGACGGGTTGCTCTATGAAGGCTCGGTGGACGCAAGGTTCGGGGCGCAGATGGAGGTCCTGGTGAAGATTCTCAAGTCCAGTTTATCTCCTGATCGTCTGCGTTCCCTTCTCCCTCGGGAAATCAAGGCGCTCCCCGTCACGCTGGCCGGCCCTCTCAACCTGACGGGGAACATCAAGGGTCTTCGGAAGCAGAATGGGGAAAACGTATGGACCTGGGAGGGCAATCTTCACGGATTTTTCAACCAGAATCACGTTTCATTCGATTCCTCAGACATCAGTGGCAACGGAAATATTTCCGGGGACATCGAGGCGGAGGGCACCTTTCCCGACATCAAGGTCTCCGGAGCGGTGAAGGCAAGAGACATTCAGCTTTCGGGCGTGGGCGTGGACCTGGAGCCTTTCGCCGCTTCTGTCTCTTTTTCGGGCAGCTATCCGAGCTACGAGCTCAAAACTCTCTCCGTTCTTATCCCGGCGGCAAAGCGTGTTTATAACGGAAAGGAAGTTCTGGTTCGGAACCTCAGTCTGAAGGTAGGGAAGGGCAAGGTGGATGCGGCAAATAGAACCATCTCCCTGCCTGCCGTTCGTATCGATTCTTCTCTTTTGAAAAACCTCAGGGCGTCCCTGGATGTTGAGAAAAGCGAAGTGGTAATGAAAATAAGGGGCAGAAAAACAGGTCTTCTTAAGTCGGTTGAAGCACTCGACCTGTTCCCGTCCGGGTGGAAGGCATCGGGAGCGGATGATGTGGAGGTTGAAGCGCGGTTGAAAAGGGAAGGAGGATGTGCCTTGAGCGCGCGGGTGACTCTTGACGGGCTTTCCTTTCAGAACGCAGGGAGGACCTATATGGGACAGACCCTTGCAGTGAGAGCGGAAATGGCAGGAAAGATTGCCTCGTCTTTATCGAGGTTTGAAGGCCGCGCAAAGGTTCAAGCGGATAGGGGAGAAGTCCTTCTTAACCGTTTCTATTTTAATCTGCAAAAGGACCCATTCATCTGTTCAGGGGAGGGGCAGTACAAGGTGAAGGGCAAACGGTTTCATCTGACAGACGCGACCCTCGGACTCAAGTCCATCCTCCACCTTTACATGAGCGGCGACCTGCTCGGGAGCGGCCCGGCCCGGAGCTTTGATGTTTCCCTGAAGATCCCCGGCACGCCGCTGGGGCCAGTGTTTACAAAACTCCTGAAGGAACCTTTCCAGACGGAAAAGCCGGTTCTCACATCCACCGACGCCGCAGGGAGCCTGTCGGGAGACTGCACACTGAAAGGGAGCGGATCCCGATGGACGGCCAAGGGACGTCTGCTCTGGAAAAAGGGGAACCTCTCAATCGGCACGAACAAGGCCTCGTTCGAAGGCATTGACCTTTCGCTTCCGCTCTGGTACCGGAACTACCGTAAGAAAGAGCCGGTGAAACCTCTCAAGGGGAGATTGTCCGTCCGGACCGTGAAAACACCCTTCCTTCCCTGGCAGCCCTTGGACCTGCACCTCCTTGCGAAGCCGAACACGTTGTCCATACCTGCTTCCACCACCCTGCAAATCCCCGGCGGGAACGTCAGGATTGGACCTTTGATTACAAAGGGATGGGCCGACATGAGCCCGTCGTGCGACACGAGCATCAGGGTGAATTCCGTCAGCCTGGGGCCTCTGCTGGCAAAATTGGAAGTGTCCGCAGAAGATGTCCGGGGAACCGTAAACGGCAATCTGGAATCCATTCACATTGAAAAAGGAATCATGAGCAGCAAAGGGAAGATGGAGGCAAAGATCTTTGGGGGAAGCGTCGTGCTTTCCAATATCGGCGCATCGGGCTTGTTCACCTCCACCCCGCTCCTCAAACTGGATGCCCGATGGCGCGGCCTTGACCTTGCGAAACTGACCACCGGCAGCGGCTTTGGAAAGATCCAGGGGGTCCTGAACGGCCATGCGAACAGACTCGAAATAGCGGAAGGCCAACCTCAGAGATTCGACCTGCTTCTGGAGACGGTCAAGAAAAAGGGCGTTCCCCAGAGGATAAGCGTAAAGGCCGTGGATCACATTGCTGAACTGGGTGGGGGTCAGAGTCCTTTTGTCGGCGCTGCGGGGATGTTTGCGAGCCTCTTCAAAGATTTTCCGTACGAGAAGATCGGTATCCATGCTACGCTGGAAAACGATGTCTTCAGGATAAACGGCACCATTAAAGAGGGAGGGAAGGAATATCTGGTAAAAAGAGGTTTTATCTCAGGCGTGAATGTGATAAACCAGAATCCTGATAATCGCGTCAGTTTCAAGGATATGGTCGAGCGCTTGAAGCGTGTGAGTTCATCAAAGAACGGCCCGGTTATCAAATAGTGCCCATCCATGAACAAAATTTGGGCAATACCGGGTATCCAATCCAGACAGAACAGGTTGTGGACGGGGAGAAGACCCTTAATCTGCGATCCGGAGGATGAAATGAAAAGACAAAAAAGGATTTTCTTCGCGGTGAGCTGCGTTTCTCTGGCGATGCTCTTCGCCTGCGTCACTATCAACATCTACTTTCCGGCAGCGAAGGTCGAATCGGTGGCGGGCAAAATCGTGGACGATGTCAGAGGCAAACAGAAACCTCCGGCAGAAAAGAAGCCTTCGCCGGACAAGGACAGTCGCCTTCTCGAGAAAACGATGTTGGCTTTCACGTGCAGCACGGCCTATGCCGATGAGACCTTGACGGTGTCCAACCCCACAATTCGGACACTGAAGCAGCGCATGAAAGCACGATTCGCGCGCATGAAGCCTTATTACCAGAAGGGATATCTCGAAGAAGGAAGTGATGGCTATGTGAAGATAAAGAAGGTGGGCGGGCTCGGACTCAAGCAGACAAGAGATCTAAGAGGCTTGGTCAGCGCCGAAAATGCGGACAGGAAGCAGCTGTACCTGGAAGTCGCCCGGGCGCTGAAAATCGATCCCAGCCAGGTGAACAGAATAGGCAACATTTTCGGAAAGGAGTGGCAGAAATCCCTCCGGTAGAAACTCCGCTGGATCTTTAAGCCCATTTGTTCATATCAGAATAGTCTTGATCGTTTTACCTCGTAGGTAGAAGAGCCTGCCTATCGCAGTGGCCGCGGAACGTCGGAGGAGAATTTAAGGATTTCTGCGAAGGGGCAGGGTCCATCTTTTCCGCACTCACGGACGGCGCCTAAAAGGGGATGAAGGAGACCCCCGCATATCCTTTTGCCAGATAAAGTCCTGACTCATTCAGGGACGCGCGCCAGGTATCGACGTACACACCTTCCAAAGAGAGGATCTTGACCGGCGGATCAGCTGTCAAATCGTACACGGCCGCCTCCGGCGCATACGACGGGATGGGTGCGTAGGACGCATCCGTGACCGTCATGCCTACCGACAGCGGCATGATGTTCCCATAAGTTGTAAAAAGTAGCTTCCCGTCAAGGGCCTTGACCGGCACCCAACGCCCTTTGATGAGGTCCCTTCGCATGTCAGAGAGATCACCGGGGTTCAGGGTGATGACGGTAGTCGATTGATCTGCGCTGAAACTTACGTAGACGGCCTTTTGATCCGTAAGCACTGTCGGATAGCCGTACTCCGAGTAGGAGAAGAACCGGGACGTCTCCAAAATGGCCTCACCGGGCCGGATGGACAGCAGGTTCAAAAGAAAACCGCCTGCGGTCCCTCCGGATACGGGTGAGATCACTACGGAAGCCTGGTCGGAGGCCAATATTTCTTCAATGGTGACCAGTTTCCCTCCGGCCGTAAAGCCGATGGGGCGTCCGGGAATCGAGAGCTCGGGAAGAGCAGAGGGCGCCCGGAAATTCGAGCAGTCGTAACGCAAAAGCTGCCATTGGACCGAGTTGGAGAGCTGCTCCGGAGGGAATATCGCAGGCTCCGAGGTCTCCGCTGAAGAAGACCCGCTTGCGAGAAACGTTTTTTCCGGCCAGGGCAATACGCCCCATTCGGCACGGGCCACATAGAAGGTGTTGCCCATCAGGAGCGGAGACTGGAGAGATCCGGAGGCTGCGCCATCGATGGACACGGCGCCTCCCATTGCGGCCATTTCGAGATTGACGGCCTTGAAGCGAGGAGTCTGGGATTCGAACAGGATCCCGATTTTGTCATTCATCAAGATCTGAGCCCACCCCAGCCCTGAGTCTTCCACCCGGGCCGGCATATCCAGGTTGTCTCCTTCAAACAGGATCGCTTCGGAGTTGCCCAATCCGTAATAATCCGTTCCCAAGGTCCACAGCCGGTTCGCTGAATCACGGCCGGCCACTTGTGTCACATTGTAGGCCAGTCGGAGTTCACCAGCCACGAAGGCGTTCGGCGGTTCTGAGATGTCGATGGTATTCAGGATAGTATCTCCCATCGACAAAACGACGTCGGCCCGGTCCGTTTCCGAGCCCCGAAGTACATGAGCACGGCTCTTCACATCGCTATACCAGGAAAACCCGTTTGCCGGGTCCTCGAGCTTCAGAATCTCCAGCCCTGAAATATACATGCCGGCCCCATTATCGTAGTAATGGAGCGGGAAGAGGACCATGCCCGTCTGTGGGTTGAAAGAAAAGGCCCTGTCATCCGAAGTAGCCTCCGAATAGGAATACGATGCCTTCTCGGAAACCGGTGTCACCCGGTCGAGCAGTTGGGGGCTGGATGGGTCCGAGACGGAAAAGAGGGCCACGGAAACAAGGCGTTTGCCCTGGGAATCATCATATCCGACGGCGAGCAGCCGGTCCTCGAAAAACTCCATATACTCGGACCAACCCGGGACCTGGAGCTCCCCGACCATGCGGGGAAGGCTCGGGGTGGAAATGTCCACGACCCATAATGGGTCCTTTCTTTCGTACGTGACGATGTATGCCCTATCGTCCGTGAACCGCGTGGCAAAAAGGGCCTCGCCCGGGGCGATCCCGCCCACGCGGCCCATTACCTTGATATTGGAAAGGTCGGACAGATCAAAGGTGGCCAAGCTGCTCCCGCTTGACAGCGTCTCCTGCTGGTAAACCGCGCAGAGCACCGAATCCGAAGTGTGGACATGGTACTCGGACGGGACACGTCCCGGGATGGCCAGCGTTGCCTTTCGGGAAAGAGGAAGGCCAACGGCGGAAAGGTCAAAGATTTCAAGCTCGGTGGCGGGCCACGCATCTGAGCCCAGAAGGATGAGGTACTGGTCATCCATGTATACATCATACGCGCTTGTCCCTGCCTTCGCTTGCGCTATAACGGATGTCTGTTCAGGAGAGGTGATGTCAAGGGCATAGACGGTTGCTTGACCAGGCCCCCACAGTCCGCAGCAAGGTTCGGGACCATTTGTCGCTGTCCCCACCAGATAGATTCGGTTTCCGAGCCTTCTGGAGGTGACGTAGGCCAGCTGATCAAGGCTCACGCTTCGGACCTCCTCAAGGGTGTCGCCGACCCGATAGATCCGAAGGAGCGTGGCTGGACCTTCCGTCCCATAACTCGATCCAATAAGAAAAGCATATTCTCCCACCAAAAAAAGCTCCCGGGGAGTCTCCGCGATCTTTACGGACGCCAGGAGGACAGGTTTTGCGGGGTCAGAGAGATCGATCATCTGAAGCCGCATGCTGCTGCTGTTCGCGTAAAAGAGCCTTCGTCCCGAAATCTTGAAGATGTCGGCCTTTTCAGGCTGGGTGTTCTCCTCGCCACTCCCCGCCGTAGCTGCGTCTGAAGAAACGAGATCTCCAGCACCTAAAGGTGGGAAGCTGTTGCCGGAAGTCGACGTGGAAGCGAAGAGGGTTTGTCCCGGCTTTCGGTCAAAGGGTTGGGCAACGAAATTCGCGGCTTTCAGATAGACCCAGTTGCCTGGGTCCAGGGGATCCGTCCCCTGCGTGACAAGGGCCACCACGAAACTGCTGTTTGAGGGGTCCCCCATGGTCAGAGAAAGATCGATAGGTGCGAGGGTCAGCCAGTCCGAGGTCGCCAGTGAAACCGCCTGCACTATGGGGTGAGCCCCTGCCTCCCAATCCCAGCAGGATCCGATGTCGTCCCATCTCAGGCAATAGAGGTCGCCGCTTGCCGTGATCATGGCAACATAGATGTCTACATTTGTGTAATCCTGCAGGATGCGGGCGTTAATCCTCCCCGTGGCCCCTTGGGGATCGGTCAGCTGGGCCGTCATCTGGATCTCGGCAAACGCCCCCTTTAGAAAAAAGAGAAACGAAACCACCAAAGAGGCACAAAAGACGGCTTTCTTGAACTGTCTCATCATGTGTTCCCTCCGGATTTCATGCTGTGCTTCGTCACGAGGTGAGGTGGAAAACCCGCCAGTGCCTAAATCCTGTTCGTGAATGGGCACTATCTAATGGTGTGTTTTAAGTTTACTTATGTAGGAGATGCAAGCAGCATGCCATGAAACTGAAGCGGGCTTTGTCAAACTTCCTTAAACCACTTCACGCCTATGAAGTCCAAGAAACGCAATTAAATGAATACCGGTTTCAGTATATGCTTCCGTTGGTACCTATGCTCTCTCCTTATTTTACTTCTCCCTCCTTGACTACTCTGTTTATTAATGTCCCCAATCCTTCTATCTCAGCCTCCACCACATCCCCAGGTTTGAGGTAATATTTATCTGGATTGGGCTTGCGTCCCAGGGCGACGCCTGACGGAGTTCCTGTTCCGAAAATATCGCCCGGGTAGAGGGTCATGAAATTTGACCAATAGGCGATCTGCTCCGGAATGTTGAATGTCATGTGCTTCGTATTGGAACTCTGCCTGATCTCACCATTAACCTTGAGAGTCAATTGGAGGTTGTGAGGGTCTTCGATCTCGTCACGAGTGACGATCCAGGGGCCGATCGGTGCGAAGGCATCCATATTCTTCCCTCCGAGAAGCATTCCATGCTTCATCTCAAAGATCTGCAGGTCTCTTTCGCTGACATCGTTGAATATAGTATACCCATAGACAAACTCAAGGGCTTCCTCCGGCTTTATGTATTTCCCCTCCTTTCCGATAACAACAGCCAATTCAATCTCGTAATCCAATGATGCAGTCTTTTTGGTAAACATAATTTCGCCCTGGTGTCCTACAAAGGCGGAGGGTAATTTGAGAAATGCCACCGGCATTTCAGGGGAAGATCTGCCTGAGTCGGCAAGATGCTCTCGATAGTTCATCCCGGCGCATATCATCTTGGTGGGATGCAGGAGCGGGGGCATAAAGCCTATTTCCTCCTCGGGCAGGACTATCTGTTCGGAGTTAGGCCCCAACAACGGACCTCCTTCGCATTTTTTCTCTTCGACATGGACAAGGGCCGCTTCCGCAGCTTTCGAGGAGGCTTTACCACCGAGGATGAGCTCGATCATGTCGGTGGGGATGCAAGCATTGGCAATCCGAGTGGGTTGAGGTTCCCCTTTCTCCAGTAAATAAGCGGCGTAGGCAGTATTCAGATCTACTATCTCTCTTCCGGAACTCAGGGTGCCAACCCTTGTTATGCGCTCACCGCGTTTTCTGAAAGTCAACAGTTTCATCACCATTCCTCCTTTTCGGGCTTTCCTAATTTTCTTCGGATTTCTCCTATCAACCGGTCAGGGTACCTATTTGCTCACATCAGAATTGTCTTGGTCATTTCACCTGGTAAACGGTTATGATAACCTCGGACGCCCTCCGTTCACCGCTTGCGACGGCCACTAATCTGTTGAGCCAATGATAGTTGG
>CAZEGG010000124.1:0-9113 GCA_964511755.1 uncultured Desulfobacteraceae bacterium
TTGCCAAAAAAGAGGCCCTCATCCCTCTCAATATGAAAGCGCTCGAAACAGGCAGGAGAGCGGCACTGGCCGCATAGAGAGTCCGGCAACGAAAACCGCTCCGCTGCACAATTTTCCAGGATCGAAGCGTGCCCTTGCGCATTCCGGTCGTGATGACCATTTTTCCCGGGATCTCAGGACCCTGTTTTCAGGAATCCCATAAGGCGCCGGGAACACGCCTGGCGTGTCCCCGGCGGGCAAGGCATTGCCCGCCGTTCGACCCGCAGCCTTTATCCTCCCCACCCGGAGACTACCCTCAAACAGCCCCTGGCCATACCCCGCGGGATGAGCGAGCCCTCCCTTCCGGATACATGGCCCGGATCTCTCCCAGACAACTTCCTGCAAGCGCGGAGGACCCCATGGCTGTTGCACTGCCCCTGAAAAAGGTATCTCAGCATTCATTCTTGACTTTCAAGAATGAGTTTACTATTCTGCAAAAAGTTTATTTAAAATAATCTCCCGTGGGCCGGTTTTCTTCACATTTTACGTTGTCACGCTGCAGGAATAAATAATTTCGGGGTTACCCGGGAGCGGTGCGAAGAAAGCGTTGTCGCACCGACCGGCTGCAAGGCCGTTTCCGGAGGACATCCCCAGGGGAAAGGAGGTGGTTTCAACGAGGCAGTGTCCACCATGCTTCAGTATGGTCATACTGGAAAGTGCCCATCAACAAACAGATTTTTTGCGCCGGTGAGTTTGTAATCCAGAAAGGAGGTTGGTCATGAAAAGAGGAACCTTGAGGTATCTGAAATATGCCCTGGCCTGTGCCATGTCCCTTTCCATTGTACTCTTTTTTTTCTCGTCGAGTCAGGCGGCGCGTTACAAGAAAGAGTATAAGATGACGCTCAATGTCGGTCCTCAGTTCTATTGGGGAATGGGAGCCGTCAAATTTGCTGAGCTGGTAAAGCAGAAAACAAACGGAAAGATAAACATAAAACCTTATTTCGGCAGCGCACTGCTCAAGGGAGCCCAATTGAAATCTCCCCAGATGGTTGCCAAGGGCGTCATCGACTGCGCCTATGAATCCACTATTAATTCCTCGCCTGTCATCCCGGAGATGAATATTTTCTCTCTCCCTTTCTTTATCAACACCTTTGAAAATCTCGACAAGATGGAGAACGGCGAGACCGGCAAGGCCATCTTCAAGGCCATGGACAGAGTGGATCTGGTGCCTCTGGCGTGGGCCGAAAACGGCTTCAGGCAGGTGACCAACAGCAAGAGAGTCATAAAAATGCCGGAAGACTTGAAAGGCCTGCGGCTTCGGGTCGTCGGGAGCCCCATATTCATAGACATCTTCCGACAACTGGGTGCCGATCCCGTGAACATGAACTGGGGCGACGCGGTAACGGCCTTTCAACAGGGTGTCGTTGACGGGCAGGAGAATCCTGTGGGCGTGTTAATTCCGGTACAGATCTGGCAGTATCAGAAGTACGCGACTTTCTGGAATTACCTGGTCGATCCGCTGATCGTATACTGGAACAAGAGGGAATTCAATAGATTCCCCAAGAATATCCAAAAGGCGATCCGGGAGGCTGCGATTGAATCGGCCCGATACGAAAAGGCCCTTTGTCGCGCCGGCCTGGACGGAACGAAATCCCTGGATATTCTCAAAAATGAATTCAATTATACCATGAAGGTCCCGGATCCCGTGAAGTATATGGAAAGCAAGGGAATGACCGTCACCTTCCTCTCCGATGCGCAGCGGAATGCCTTCATCGAGGCAACCAAATCCCTTTATGACAAATGGGTCCCCAAGATCGGGAAAGGTCTCTATGAGAAAGCCTTATCCGATATGGGGAAGAAATAGCCGTCCTGTTTCATGTGCCCCCGGAATAATTTCATTCCGGGGGCTTCACTCTCCGGGAGCGTATGCATGGGAGACGGAAATCAGCGCATAAGAATCGACCACTGGATAGCCGCGGCGTTGCTTTTTGCCATGGCGGCCATCGCCTTCCTCAATGTCCTGAGCCGGTATCTGTTCCATTTTTCTTTTGCCGCGACCGAGGAGATTACCATCAATCTTTTTGTATGGCTGACCGTGGTGGGCTCCGGCATCGCCTTTGAGCGCGGAGGCCAGCTTGGGATGGTCACCCTCTATAATATTTTTCCCAAGAGATTCAAACGGGTGATCATCTTTTTCAGTTCGGGGCTGAGCGCGCTCCTTTTTGTCTTGGTGGATCTTTTCACAATCCAGGCCATCAAAGACGAAGTGACGCTGTTTCATGCCACATCCGCTGCGCTGGGTATCCCCGTCTGGATGTATTATACGGGTGTTCCTCTTTTTTCCGTCTTTGTCTTTACGGGCATCTATAGAGACGCATCCTCCAAATTGGACGGCTTGAAGCGGAAAGAGAACTGATCATGGAAATCCTGACCATCTCCCTCGTCTTTCTGGTGCTCATGGCTCTCGGGGTCCCCATCGGGACATCGCTCGGTATTGCGGCCATCGCCACGATCTACGCTTTCAACCTGGGGATCGAGATGCTTGGGGTTGACTTTTCTACGGGGATTGCCTCGTTTCCCCTGCTTGCAATCCCCTTTTTCGTGCTTGCCGGGGTTATTCTTGAGAAGGCCGGGCTGGCAGCAACAATCGCGCATTTCTTTGAGCTTCTGGTGGGGAAGACCGTTGGGGGGCTGGCAATGGTGTCGGTGCTTACCTGCATGTTCTGGGGAGCATTGTCCGGCTCGGGACCTGCAACAACCGCCGCCGTGGGCCTGATCCTTCTGGCCCCCATGATAAAGCATGGATACGATAAGAGCTTTGCTGCGGCAACCATAGCAACCTCTTCCGATCTCTCTATCATCATACCGCCGAGCATCGCATTTATCATCTATGGGAATATTACCAGCGTTTCGGTGAGCGCTCTCTTTGTCGCCGGTATTATTCCCGGAATTCTCACGGGATTGGCGACACTCCTGGTGGCGTACCTGATATCCAGAAAGAGAAGCTATCGGGGGGCGGAAAAGAGGGGCACTCCCAAAGAAATACTGACTGCATTGAAGAAATCCATATGGGCGATTCTCACCCCGGTCATTATTCTGGGCGGTATATACATGGGCGTATTTACCCCGACCGAGGCGGCGGTCGTTGCAGTCTTTTACAGCCTGTTTGTTGCGGTAGTCATATATCGCTCGATCTCGTTTCGGGATTTTGTCAGGATTCTCGTAGACGCAGGTGTTACAAGTTCGGTCATCATGTTCATCGTGGTGTTTGCAGGCATTTTTTCCTGGGCCACATCAGTCATGGGGGTGATTGATGCTGCTGCAAATACGATTATCAGCATATCGCCCAACGCCGTCGTCATGATCATCCTGGTGGATTTCCTGCTGCTCGCTTTGGGCATGATCCTGGATGCGATTTCCATTTCCTACCTGATTATGCCCGTCCTTATTCCTGTCCTCGCCAAGTTTGGGATTGATCCGTTGTGGTATGGGGTCATATTCATCTCTGCCCTGGCCATCGGCCAGGCGACCCCTCCGGTGGGCGTCAATCTTTTTACCGCAGCCAATCTGGTGAAGAGCGAGATAGATCCGGTGGCCAAGCAGGCAATTCCGTTCGTTCTGATGGATGCGGCCGTCCTGCTTGTTCTGTCTTTGGTGCCGGCTCTTTCGACATACCTGCCTATCAAGGCGGGGCTTTACACTCCTTAATGCACAAAGGGATTCTGCGCGACTATGGGCCGAAGTGAGGAGAGACATGAAAACGACCAAGAAGGAAAAACTGGAGTTTCTCAGGAAAATGATGCTTATTCGAGCCTTCGAGGAGCGGGCCGGCGAGCTTTTTCGACAGAACCATATCCCCGGGTTTATTCATCTATCCATCGGGGAAGAGGCCTCTTCCGTGGGAGTGTGTTCAGTACTGCGGGCCGATGACTATGTGGCCAGTACCCACAGGGGGCATGGCCATATGATCGCAAAAGGGGCCGATCCCAAGAGGATGTTCGCGGAATTATTGGGAAAGAAAGCCGGATATTGCAGAGGGAAGGGCGGCTCCATGCATATTGCCGACTTTTCCATCGGGATGCTTGGAGCGAACGGCGTCGTGGGAGGCGGCTTCCCGATCATCGTCGGTGCGGGCCTGTCCATAAAACTGAGGAAGACCGATCAGGTCGGTGTTGTCTTTTTCGGCGACGGAGCGGCGAATCGCGGGACCTTTCATGAAGCCTGCAACATGGCAGCCATCTGGAAGCTGCCGATCATCTTTGTCTGTGAGAACAACCTCTATGCCTCGACCACCCCGGCCGAGTATTCCCTTGCAGGCGGTTCCGTGGCTGCCAGGGCTTGTGCTTACGGGATAGAGGGCCACGCAACCGATGGAGGCGATGTTCTGGAAATCCGCGAGGTCGCCGGGGAGGCCGTGGCACGGGCAAGAAAAGGTGAAGGACCAGCTATCATCGAAAACAGGACGTACCGTTACAGGGGCCACTTTGAAGGCGACCCCCAGAAATACCGCAGCCCGGAAGAAATCGAGGCGTATCGACTGGCGCACGATCCCATTGAACGGTTCAGAGCACAGCTGGTTCGCGAAAAGATCCTTTCCAGGGGCCAGGAGGAAAAGATCACGTCGGCTGTTCAGAAGGAGATCGAAAAGGCGGTAGTGTTCGGAATGGAAACCCCTCTGCCGGATGCTGAGGATGCTGTTGACGGGCTGTATGCAAGTCAACCAGGAGGTGAGATGTCATGACCTCGAGAGAGATATCATGTTCGGCGGCAGTGGCTGAAGCCTTGGCGGAAGAGATGGCACGGGATGAAGGTGTTTTCGTTATCGGGGAGGACCTGACAGCTCACGGGGGCATCTTCGGTCAGTTTGCCGGGCTTGCCGAAAGATTCCCCGGAAGGATTATCGATACCCCCATCTCTGAAACTGCGATTGTGGGCAGCGGGGTGGGGGCGGCTCTGACGGGCATGAGGCCGGTCGTGGATATGCACTTTGCTGATTTTGTGACGACGGCCATGGATGAGATAGCCAATCAGATGGCCAAGATGCACTACATGTTCGGCGGACAGGCCAGGATACCTATGGTTCTGTGGGCTCCGGACGGCGGAGGGCTTTCGGCCGCGGCCCAGCATTCTCAATGCCTGGAAAGCTGGTTCGTTCACACGCCCGGGCTTAAAGTGGTTGCCCCGTCCGAACCGGCTGACGTGAAAGGCCTCCTGAAGGCCGCGATTCGCGACGATGACCCGGTCATTTTTTTCCAGCACAAACGGCTGTTTGCCCAGAAAGGAGCAGTGCCTGACGGCGAGTATATCATCCCGATCGGGAGCGCCGAGGTCAAGAGACCGGGAAGAGACATCACCATCCTCACCTATTCCCGGATGACCTACCTGTGCCTGGAGGCCGCGGGAGAATTGGCGGAACAGGGAATCGAGGCAGAGGTGCTGGATTTGAGAACTCTCAAACCGGTTGATTTCCCATTGATAGCCGGATCCGTCACCAGAACCAACAACGTACTCATCGTCCATGAGGCGTGCCGGACAGGCGGCTTCGGCGCAGAGCTGTCTGCAAGGATCGGGGAAGAACTCTTCGACTTCCTGGACTCCCCGGTGTCGCGTATCGGCGCGAGAGATGTTCCGGTTCCCTTCAGTCCGGTCCTGGAGAGATTCGTGCTTCCCCGGACGAGCGATATTGTTGCGGGAGCAAGACGGGTTCTCAACCGTTAGGAGGTACTTGGATGATTGAGATTGCGATCCCGAAGCTGGGCCTCACAATGGAAAAAGCCGAACTGGCCAAGTGGAAGGTGACTTCGGGAGATCAAGTGAGAGAAGGCGAGATCCTCTGTATTATCGAGACAGACAAGGTGACCTTTGAAGTGCCCTCCCCGGGGAATGGATTCATTCATCCCATCGTGCCGGAAGGCTCAACGTGCAAGGTAGAAGAGACTGTAGCCTACCTGGCTGCGGACCGGGCAGAGTATGAAGCCGTTCTGAAAGGGCATCCCGCTGCAGCTGTCCAGGGCGACGACAGAGAAGAGGAGCGGGCTGTGAGCGATGTTTCAACAGGGGCCGCGGCAGCCTCCGCTGCCTTCACCGGCGACCGGACGGACCGGATAAAGGCATCCCCCCTGGCGAGGGCCATGGCAAGAGAACACCACCTCTCGCTTGCCTCCATTCCCGGCACAGGCCCGGGGGGGAGGATCGTCAAGGCCGATATCCTGAATGCCCTGGAGAGGGCAGAGACGGAAAGACCCGGTGAACCAGGGGCCGCAGAAGCCATTCTCAAAGAACCGGCGGAAATAATCCCCGTAAGGGGTGTGCGGAAGGTTATCTTCGATAACATGTATCAGAGCCTGAACTGCTCAGCGCAATCGACGCTGCATACGGAGGCCGACGCGGAGGGCCTCCTTTCACTGAGGAAAACCCTGGCAGATAGCGGTGCGGATGTGTCCTTCAATGCCATCCTGACGAAGATTGCTGCCGTAGCCCTTCGCATCCACCCCCGCATAAACGCGAGCGTCGATGGCGATGTCATTACGATCTGGAAACAAGTGCATGTGGGTATCGCCATGGAGGCAAGCGGGGCCCTGGTAGTGCCGGTGGTCAGGAATCCTGATGTGAAATCCATCAGGCAAATAGACAGCGACATAAAGGCGCTGATTGCAAAGGCGAGGGGAAACAGCCTCTCCCCGGATGACCTGGCGAACGGCACCTTTACCCTGTCCAATCTGGGATTTGCCGAAGTGGACTTTTTTACGCCCATTATCCGCCCGCCTGAAAGTGCTGTTCTCGGCGCAGGCCGGATTGTCAGGAAGTCCGTGGTGAAGGATGATCGAGTGGTGCCGGGCGTCCGGATCGGGCTCAGTCTCACGTTTGACCACAGGATCATCGACGGTGCCCCGGCGGCGAGATTCCTGAAGAGCGTGAAAGATACCGTAGAGAATCCGTTGCTTCTCATCGCCTGAAACAGAGCGACACGAACAGGGGGCGAACACACATGACTGATCTTACTGTCATCGGCGGGGGCTCCGGAGGGTATGCGGCTGCCTTGCGGGCCAGACAACTGGGTGCCGGGGTCACTCTGATCGAGAACAGGGAAATAGGCGGCACATGCGTGAACAGGGGATGCATTCCCTCCAAGGTATGGCATCATGGCGCATCCTACCTGAGATCAATCAAAGCTGCCAAGGCCTTCGGGATAGATCTCATCCTGGAAAAGATGGACCTGCGCGCCATGGTATCCCGGAAGAACGGAGTAAGCGCGGATATCAGACTGGGAATGGAATCTGTGCTGAGAAAGGCCGGTGTGAAGCTGATGCGTGGCTACGGGACGGTACGCGGACCCGGGGAAATCAGCGTGGAAGGAAAAATAGTTCACGCCGACAAGATTGTGATGGCAACAGGAAGTTCCCTTTGTATCCCGGAAGTGCCGGGGCTCAAGGATGTACTCCTCACGACGGACGAACTTTTTGAAACGGAGAAGCTCCCTTCTCCTGTTCTGGTGGTTGGAGAAGGTCCTCTGGAGGTTGAAATGGCTTCTCTCCTGAATATTCTTGGAAGCAAGGTTTCATTGTTGACCGAGACGTCAAGGCCACTTCCCCGAGAGGACGGCGACACAAGGCAGCGGATCAGCCAGGCCTTGAGAGAAGACGGCATAGAGCTGATCATCAATTCCCGTTTAGGCATGATCAGGAAGACAGGCGGTGGGTACGATGCAATCATTGAAGGGAAAGAGAAGCGGAAGGTCCGGGTGGAAAAGGTACTGGTATGTTCACGAAGACCCGATTCGGAAGGCCTGAACCTGGAGGATATCGGTGTCCGCCGGAACGATGACCGGAGCGTGTGGGTCAACGAACGGCTTGAGACATCACTGGACAACATTTACGCCATAGGGGACCTGGCCGGGGGATGGATGCTCAGCCATGCCGCTTCTGCGATGGGAATATGTGCCGCTGAAAATGCCATGGGTGCGGAGAAGATATTTTCTGCGCACCTGGTTCCGCGCGGCATGTGGACCTATCCGGAGATAGGAGCCGTAGGCCTTTCCGAGGAACAGGCGGAGAGCCGGGGTATTCCCGTTGAGACCGGAGAGTATCCCTATTCCATGAATGGGCTTGCCATGGCGGAAAGTGAAATGAGAGGGGGTATCAAGATAATTTCAGACGCGCGCTATGGCGAGATCCTGGGAGTGCATATCGTCGGGGGCCGGGCCACGGAGCTGATCGGTGAAGCCGTTGTCGCCATGCAGCTCGAATGCACTGTGGAAGAACTGGCATATATCCTCCATGTGCATCCCAGTTTTTCAGAAGTCATCACAGAAGCGGCAAGGGACGGTGCGGGATGGCAGTGATGCGGAAAATAGCCCGCTCTTGAAGATTAAGGGAGAGAAGACGGAAAAAGGAGGTTTTGTTATAACGGAATGATTGAAAAGAAAATAGCAGATAAGATACGCCAGATACGGAAGAATAAGGGACTTACTCTGGCACAGTTGAGCCGCGAAATCGGGCTCTCAAAGGGTTTGCTTTCCCGGATTGAAAACAGCCAGGTCTCACCGCCCATAGCCACCCTTTCAAAGATCGCCCAGGGGCTGGACGTCCACATCGGTATCTTCTTCGAGGAAGAGGACAATGACCGGGAGAATTACGCCGTAACCTATAAGGACAGGCGAAAGCAGATAACGAGAACTGGGACAAAGATCGGATTCACCTACTACTCTTTGACACAGCTCAAATCTCCTCATGCCATTGATCCTTTCATCGTGAGATATCCCGTCATAGAAAAAGAGCCGACTGTGCTCTTTGATCACCCGGGGGAAGAATTCCTGCTGGTGTTGAAGGGAGAGATTGAGCTTGTCTACGGCAAGGAGAAGATAAAACTCAGAAAAGGGGACGCAATCCATTTCAATCCCGCTACCCCGCATCGGGGACAAAATGCAGCGGATGAAGAGAGTGAATGCCTGGTCATAGTCGTGGCAGAAGAATTCTTGAAGAAATAACACCGTCCCTTGGGTTTCAAGTAAAGGGAGGTACATGAACAGGAGGCTGAGGAATTTATGCGATCGGATATATTGAAGAAGGGTGTAGAGACGTTGCCGCACAGGGCTCTACTCTTGTCTGCCGGCTTGAAAGAGGAAGATCTGGCCT
>CAZEGG010000125.1:0-9107 GCA_964511755.1 uncultured Desulfobacteraceae bacterium
ACGATATTGAGGATGATCAGGTTCAGATAACGGAGGGGATCGAGGGGGTTGGGAATGCCCGAGATGATGGCCCCCAGGGTTGTGAGGACCATTCCCGCGAGAAAGGCCTTTATGGCTCCTGAAAGGGTAAAGCCGAGGATCAGTTCCAGTTTGCTGATGGGAGTGACCAGGTATCCTTCATGCAGCCCTCGAGCCTTGTCGTCAATGAAAATGATGCCGCCGCCGATCATCGCCGAGACAAAAATGGCAAGGACAATGGAACCGGCGAGCAGATATTGAATATAAGGAACGTAGGGATAGAGCTCTACCACCCGCAACGTAGCTCGTGCGGGGACTCGCGGTGCCTGGTGGTTCTGCTGACCGAAAGCGGCCATTAACGGGGTCATCACCCCCTCCAGGGCGGAGACCGCAAAGTTGTCGGTATTGTCCTCGACCAAGGCCACCTGAGGCTTGTTCCGTCCCACCACATTCCGCGAGAAGTCGGGTGGGATGACCAGCACCCCGTTGACTCGCCCCTGCCGCAGGTCCGTAAGCGCGGCCGTCTCATCGCTGTAGGGAATGGTAATGAACGTCCTGGCATTGTTGGCGATGGCATTAAACATCTCCTTCAACTTGACGCTTTCGATCCTCCGGTCATAATCCACAACAGCCACGCGCAGATCCTTTATTTTTCCTCCGAAGGCGTACCCCAGGACCACCAATTGCACCAGAGGGAAGAACAGCGAAACCAGGATCAGGGTCGGGCTGCGCATGAATTTCCGCAGGTCGCGTTCAATCAGAGCTGACGTTCGGTACATCGATCCTCCTCAGGGCCGCCGGGCACGCATAAACCCGGGATCGAACTTCAGGGCATCCTGCAGGGCGTCCCGCAGCTGGCGGCCTGTATAATGCATGAACACATCGTCCAGGGTGGTGCTCTGCACGGAAAGCGAAGCGATTTCCACCCGGGCGTCCCGCGCTTTCTCAATCAGCTCCGCCGTGGTCCTGGGGCCGTTGTCGGAGCTGATCCGAAAGATCTGGTCATCCTCCTTGATCTCCTGAACATCCGGAAGCTCCCGCAGGATTTCCAGCCAATTTTCGGGAACCGTGGAAAAGCTGACTTCGAGAATATTGTTGCCCGGGATCGAGGCCTTCAGTTTCAAAGGTGAATCCAACGCCACCAGATCCCCATGATCCACGATGGCGATGCGGTCACACAGCTTATCCGCTTCGTCCATGTAGTGGGTGGTCACGAGAATCGTGAGATCCCACTCTTTCTTGAGCTTCATCAGCATCTCCCAGACCGAAACCCGGGATACGGGATCCAGACCCGTGGTGGGTTCATCCAGAAAGAAGATCCGCGGCTCATGCACCAGGCCCCGGGCGATCTCCAGGCGCCGCCGCATCCCGCCGGAAAAGTTCTTCACGGGCTTGTCTGCCCAGGTAAGGAGGTCAACCGCTTTCAAAAGCTCCGGAATCACGCGGGAACGCCTCTCTTTGGGCACTTTGTAGAGCTTGGCAAAGATCTTCATGTTTTCGACGGCCGTCAGATCCAGGTCCGAGGTCATGGCCTGGGGAATCACCCCGATTCTGCTCCGGACTTTGTTGGCCTCCCTGAGCACATCAAAACCGTCTATTCGCGCGGTTCCTGAAGTGGGCGGCAGCAGCGTCGTGAGCATCCGGATCAAAGTGGACTTGCCGGCGCCGTTGGGCCCCAGCAAACCGAAAACCTCCCCCTGTTCCACGGTGAAACTGAGTTCGTTGACGGCGCAGAAGGTGCCGAACAACTTCTTTATTTCCATGACTTCAATGGCCGGCACAATCTTCCCTCATCTGGTCTGAAAACAGTTGACAACCGTTCTCTTCCCCTTTCTCTCGCCGCAGAAGCCCGCCCGTCTTTCACTGCCGGTCAGAAAAGGGGAGAATGATGTAAGCGGTCAGGCCCGGCCAGAGGCGGCGGTCCCTGTTGTCGACTCGCAGACGGATTTCAAAGGCCTTGATGTCGCGTTTGGTGCGGCTGACATCCCGTTGGGTTGCATAGTCCGCGTCGACTCCGCGAAAGAAGACCGTCCCCATACGCTCCATTCCGGAAGGAAAACGCACTTTCAACGACTCGCCCAGGCGTATTCTCTCGATGTAGCTCTCACCTACATCGCCTCTTACCCACAGATCATCCGGATTTACCAGGGTCAAAATGGGCTCACCGACATTGACCACCTCTCCCTGGAAAGCATCCAGGATTGAGACCGTCCCTGCCAGGGGGGCCTGGATTCGGGTGTAGCCGAGCCGAACTTCCGCCTTTTCGGACTGGGCATTTGCCGCGGCCAACTGGCGTTCTCCGGCCTTGAGCCGATTCAGCCGCATGGCTACCTGATGCTCATTGGACCGGGCGATTGCCACGGCCGCCTTTTGGGCGTCCACCTGTTTGCCGAGGGACTTCACGCGCGCTTTGGCGGCCTCGTAGGCAGACCTCGCCTGGTCCAGAGATTGCTGTGAAGCAACGTGTTTCCGGGAAAGGGCATTCGTCCGCTCGAAGTTCAGCCGGGCGTAATCCAAGTCGGCCTTGGCCTCGCTCACTTGTGCCTTGGCAGCCGCCAGGGCCGCTTCCGCCTGCCGGATCTGGTCGGCTGTCTGGGCCACCTGGAACTTCACCGCTGCCTTCTCTTCATCAACCTGAGCCGCGGCTTCCTTCGCTGTGTTGACGTAAAATGACCGGTCAGCCTTGAGTTCCTGTGGATCCACCAGGGCCAGAGGCTGTCCGGCTTCAACCGAGTCTCCTTCCTTCACCAGGAGTTTGATGAGCCTCCCCATAACCTGGGAACTGACGTTTATCTCATGAGTGGTGACGATTCCTGTCAGGACGATAGGGCGTGGGCGGTTCATCACTTTGAAAACGGTGACGGCTGCGGCTCCGATGATCAACAGGATCCCGAAAAAAACAAGGGCTCGCTTCATCCCGGCTTCTTCCTCCGAACTTCCATACCATATATCCGACGGGTAATCCCCTGGTCCCGCCGGATGTCTAACCGTTCTTTTCCCCCTGAAAATTTGCCTTCTGACCCGCAGGCTCTTTTTTAGGGGGAAATCTCCGCTGTCTTGCCGCGTTCCTTCTCCTTGCCGGACGCGGCGGTCTGTGCCTCGGTGGCTGCCGCGAGACTGTCCAGCAGACCACAGGCCAGCCGGAGCACCTCCTGCTCGGTGGGCGTCAGCTTTTCGGCGATGATTTGGGCGAGTTTCGTCCGCTGGCCCTGGACCTCCTCGGTCAGCAGTTGAACACCCTTATCGGTGATTTCCAGAAGATTCTGGCGGCGATCCGCTTCGTTCGGCCGTCTGGTGATCAGCTTGCGCCGATCAAGGTCCCCGATAAGACGCGTTAGTGATTGCGGCTGGACGCGCAGATAGGCCGCCAGCAGTGTCGCGGTAGCCGCTCCCTCCCGATAGAGATGACCCAACACGGCAAGCTTAGACAGGCTCAAGCCCTCTGTCGAGCGGGTGCCCCGCGGGAGGCGCAAGAGCCGCAAAGCATTGCGATGCAGTTGGTTCGCCGTATCGATTGCAGTGTCCGATGGATCAGGCATAATATAAAGATTAGCTTATTAATGATGAGATGTCAATGTGGATAATGAGTTTTAATGGTGAGGTATATTAATAAAAATGTATATTTATTTGCGAAAACAGCAAAGGAAAAGTATTATGCATTGCTTCATTTATAGCCGTTGGAGGTTTGAGAATTTCGCAGCAGACTGCCGGATGCGGCTGATAGTTGATTCCCCCACCGGACGTTTGCTTGACGAGTTTCACTCGAGGATTTGGCGAAAGTCCTGGTCACCAGCAAGGTGTCAAATGCAAGTCGAAGATCCCGTCTCTGGCGGGAGCGCCGCATCGTAGATCCCGTGTAATGTGCGGGAGGAGCGGCCGAAGGCAACGCAGCAGATGATATCTCGATGGCGGATCAGGGTTTGTCTTCACGAATAGGCTCCTGAAGCGGAATCCGGTTGAATTGATGCGGTTGATCGCAGGCACTGCCTTCAGTCTCTTTATCGGGCACTTCAGGGACAGCAGAAGGCCGGGTGAACGGAAAAGGCCTCCCGCTTGACCTTGAGGGCGAAGCTCACTTTGTGCTTCCGATCCATCGTACCATTTACCACCAGCCGCACTTTCGGGGGAAGGCTCAGGGCCAAGCGCGTCGTTGTATCCCATACCTGCTCCCTGGGGATGTCCCACAGGTTCACAACAATGGTATCCCCGCCGAGGAGTACTCCATGTCGAATTCTGAAAGTGTATAGTCCCCTGAGGTTTGGGGACCTCAACTGCTTAAGGATGATGAAACGCAGCGTGGATTCCCGGCGGTCGCGGACCTTGAGAATCAGCGATAGAATGATCACAGGCACGGTTACGGTCATGAATCCCACAAGCGTCTGGCCGATGTGCATTAACGATTGACTCATGAGACGGCCTCCTTTTTGCTCTGACTCCGGTCTCTATCCTCAAAATCTCAACCGATCGAAGAGTCTCCCGGCGCAATGACGTGATTCACAATATTTCATGGTTCGGTTTTGAAGGAGTTGAGTGAAAGCGATTTAAGGCGGGATCGAAGCATCTCGATGCCTGACGGATCCAATCCCCTTTCATCAACGATGATCTCTTTGTCTGCCGGCGCCATTGCCCGAATCTTTTCCTCTACGAAGGTCGAACAGACAACCACCGAGGCCTCATCGAGCATCCTGCGAAGACTCTCCGTTTCCGACCCCCAACCCACGATCAATGTAAGATGCTTCAGTCCCGCCCTTTCGATGGACTGCCGCACGTTTTCCGATCCCACGCGATCCACGCAGGCTACACCGACCTTCGTTCCTTTCGGGAGGGCGGTCAGCCGCATGAGGGCATCCAGGCTTGTGTTGACCATGAGACCGACCGTTTCGATGTCGGCTCCGGTCAATAAGGCTTGAACCTCCCGGATATGATAGAAGGTCGTGATGATGAAGGCATATCGATTCACCGACCCCCGAGATTGTTCAAACAGTTTTTTGAAATCGTCTACGAGCATGGGATATACTTTTAGGGGCAGCTCCTTTTCGAGTTGCCCGCTAAAGGCTTCGGCCTCAAAATTGGTGCATTCGAGAAAAAGAGCGGGAATCCTGGGCGAACTGATGACCACCGGGGCCGTCTGCACCCGCGCATACAAGGTTGAGTAGAATTCTTCGGAGGTAAAACCGAGATCTCTCGCTCTATCAATAGATTCATCTATGATCGCCACCAGGCTGTCCATTCTGTCAGAACCCATTCCGGACTCCTTCCTGTCGGTAACGAAGGTTCCTCTCCCCGGCTCGCAGGACAGGAAGCCTTCCTTCTCCATCTCCGAGAAGACTTTCGATACGGTATTGCGGTTTACCCGCAAGAAGCCCGCGAGCTGCCGCACGGTAGGAAATCGAGCACCAGGCTGAAGCTCACCTGACCGGAGGAGGTAGACGAGCTGGGCCTTCAGTTGAGCGTGAATCGGCAGTTGATCTTTTCTATTAAGCTTTAATTTCATTTATTGACCTATTGTCATATTGTCATGTGACAATATGACAATCCGGAAGCCTTTTGTCAAGAAAAAAATTCGGGAGGACTTCGTACGTCAAGAAGGGGGAAACAGAAGAATATGGTTGAAGAGAGTGAAGCTGCAGTGGAGCCAAAGAATGGAAAATATAGTAACATACAGAGAAGAGAATCTGAGGAAGGTCTTTACCTGAGTACTTCGGAAAGGGAGACGTGCCCTCATGCCCGAAGAAAAGGGAGAGTACATTGTGACTTCAAGAGGTGAAATTCCAGACATCGGTGCTGGAGCTGGATATGCCGATTGCACCTGAAGCAAGTATCTCTCGTACTTCCTTTGTGCTTGTGATCAGGCCGCCCGCTATGACGGGCACTGACGTTTTCGACCTTATCCTGTCCATGATCTTCGGGAGGATCAGTCCCGGCAGGATCTCGATTGCCTCCGGCCTGGAACGCTCAACCACTCCGAGTGCGCCGGAGAGAGACTCGGAGTCCAGTACGAACAGCCGTTGGATAGAAATCATCCCCTCCTTTTTAATGCTCCGGATAAGGCTGCTTTTCGTGGTGATCACGCCGTGAACGCGACTTTCCCTGGCCAGATACCGTATACCGGCCGAGTCTCTCCCTACTCCCTTTATGAGATCGACGTCGACGAAAACAGACTTCCGAACCCGTTCGGCCCGTGCCACGAGAATGGGCAGGTCGAAGATGGTCCCCCCGATGACAAAAAGAACAGCCGAACGGGCAAATTCCTCGAAGCGAACTCCCTCCAAATTCCTGATGGCTGGAATGACAGGTTTATCTTTCAAAAGGTCCGTCAACTTCACAGGAAATCCTCCTTGCGTTAGCTCGGTTTCTCTCCTTTCCTACGGCTCTCGCCGTCGCCTACGGCCTTCCGGAGCAGCGCCTACTCCTCCCAGTTCAATGTTCTTTCCACCGCCTTTTTCCACCTGAGGCAATGCCTTTCTCTCGTCTCCGGCGTCATATCCGGCTGCCATGTGCGATCCTCGGTCCAGTTTCTTCGTAATTCTTCAAGGTCGGACCAGAAACCCACGGCCAGGCCGGCTGCGTACGCCGCTCCAAGGGCGGTGGTTTCCGTCACTTTCGGCCTGATGACCGGCACATTCAGAATGTCGGCCTGAAACTGCATGAGCAGCCCGTTAAATACCATGCCCCCGTCCACTTTCAGTCTGCTGAGTTTTACGCCCGAGTCCTTGTCCATCGCTTCCACGATGTCCCTTGTTTGATAGGCATTGGCCTCCAGGACCGCACGGGCCAGGTGGCCCTTGTTGATATACCGGGTCAGACCGACGATGGCTCCCCGGGCATCCGCCCGCCAATACGGGGCAAAAAGGCCGGAGAAGGCAGGGACGAAATAGATTCCGCCGTTGTCCTCCACGGTGAGGGCCAATTCCTCAATCTCGCGTGCCTGTGAGATGAGACCAAGGTTGTCCCGCATCCACTGTACGAGGGCGCCTGCTATGGCAATGGACCCCTCCAGACAGTACACGGCCGGTTGACCGCTGATCTGATAGGCTGCAGTGGTAATCAGCCCATGGGCCGAAGGAACCGGCCGGGTGCCGGTGTTGAGCAGGAGGAAGCAGCCGGTCCCATAGGTGTTCTTTGCCTCTCCCGTTTCAAAGCAGGCCTGACCGACGAGGGCGGCCTGCTGGTCCCCGAGGGCTCCACATACCGGAACACGTGCGCCCACAGGGCCGTCTTCCCGGGTCTCCCCCCAGGGATTCCCGTCGCTTGAAGGCACGATGCGCGGCAGGATGTGTCCGGGTATTTCCAATGCCTTCAGGATGTCCTCATCCCACTGGAGAGAGTTCAGATCCATGAGCATGGTCCGGCTGGCATTGGTCACGTCCGTGACATGAGCGCCGCGACCGGGTCCGCCGGTGAGCCACCAGATGACCCAGGTTTCCATAGTGCCGAAAAGGGCATTCCCCGTAAGGACCGCTTCCCGGGCCTCGGGGACGTGGTCCAGGATCCACTTGATCTTCGGCCCGGAAAAATAGGTGGCAATGGGCAAACCGGTCTTTTCCCGAAACCGCGCTTGTCCGCCGTCCTCGGAAAGGCCCTTGCAGATGTCATGGGTACGGGTACACTGCCACACGATCGCGTTGCTGAAAGGTCTGCCGATGCGCTTATCCCAGATCACCGTGGTTTCCCGCTGATTGGTAATTCCGATGGCCGCCAGTTGTGAACCGGAGAGACCCGCTTTTGCCAGAGCGCCCTGGATCACATCCCGGACGTTCTGCCAGATCTCCACGGGATCATGTTCGACCCAGCCCGGGTGCGGGAATATCTGTTCATGCTCTTTCTGGTCAACGCTGATGACGCGGCCGCCATGGTCGAAAATCATGAACCGGGTACTGGTCGTACCCTGGTCCAAGGCCCCTATGAATCTGGTCATGGTTCATCCTCCAACCGGAAGGCGCCTAAGCTAAAGAACTATATCATATTATTACGAGGAGCGACACATTTTAGCGCTTTGAATGAAAGGGTACGGCAGAGAATTTATGAAAAGAGCAGAGAAGATTCTGATCGATGCCGGGTGCCCGAAGGTCGGCCTGCAAATCAGAACAAGCAAGCGGAAGGCAATCGAATTTTACAAAAGCATCGGATTCAAAATCGACCACGTCGTCAGCATGGGAAAGGGCCTGGACCCTGAAGAGACGTATAAACTTGAATAGGGTGTAAAAGTTAAGATCTTCAGGTTTCTTTTACACCCCATCCTGTCATGACTCTGCGAGCACCATAGGTTCTCCGCAGCACACAAGTTCTCCTCCGCCTGCCTCTTTCACTTCAACGACATTGCCGCAGATCTCACATTTGAATATCTGCCCTACTTTCTCTACGTCAACCATGGTTTTCTCCTTTCTTGTTGGAGATCTTGAACCTTGCTCATCAATTTATCGAACTGCTCAACATCCACCACCGGTGAGGTTGCAAAAGAGTTATCAGCTTCCTGCAATCATCCTTCTCAGGTTTGCCCGCGCCTGACTGCTCATGAGGCTTTCAAGCCTGTTTCAACGGTGATTTCAGACGTGAGGGTTCGATGAACCGGACACCTGTTCGCAATTTCAACAAGCCTTTCGCATTGCTCTTTGCTCAAGGGACCGATCGGTTCGATCTCACGCGTAATGTGGTCAAGCTTTCCCTCCTTGGCTTCACAGCTCCGGCAATCCTCTGCGTGGATTTTTTCATGCTTCAATCTCACTACCACCTGTTCCAGGGGCCATTGTTTGCGGTCCGCATACATCCGAATCGTCATGGCGGTACAGGACCCGAGGGATGCCACCAGAAAATCATATGGGGACGGCCCCGTATCAGCCCCGCCGGCAGGGATGGGCTCATCGGCGATCAATCGATGTCCGTTTGCGATTATTTCCGTCTGGAAACCGGTCTTGCCGCTTCGCACCAGGACGCGGTTGTCTTTGAGATTCTTCTGCTGAGGCGGTTCTTCCATCAGATCAAGGTAGTTGGAGGCCCAGGCGGCCAGGACAGACCCCGCGTACCGGGAATCCCTGTTGTCGGAGAGAAGGTGGTCGGCCCGGTCCAGAGAGACAAAACTCTTGGGCTGG
>CAZEGG010000126.1:0-8987 GCA_964511755.1 uncultured Desulfobacteraceae bacterium
AATCCGGATAGTATTGTTTGAACTTGTGATAGAGAAATTTCTTCAGCTCAGCGTAGGTCAGGCCGTTCACGTCCAGGCTGCCAAGCCGCGGCAGAACGATCGTGCCGTCTCTCGTAACAGTGACCTCGTACGAATTTTCCGTCTTTCCCCACAGATGGATGGTGAACTGGTCGCCGGGACCGACGGCGTAGTCGGGGCCTACGGGGACATCAGTTACAGGGGCGAACGTGGAAACACCTTCGTCGAAAAAATCGTACCCGAATTGTTTCAACTCACGTGAAACGGTGGTCGGAAACCGGCCGGAAAGGATATTTTCCATCCGGGAAGGCGATGGAGCTGCGTGCGTGCGCAATTGTGCAGGTTTCACGGCGGGGGTCGGTTGAGCGCCTTCCGCGCCGGTTTCCGCAAACAGCTGCGGGTACTTGGCCCGCCATGTTTCCTTTTCTGTTTCACTCAGGACGCTGAAGAGCCGGATTTTCTCATCGCTGTTCAGTGAGGAAACGAGTTCTTCTTTCTGGGAATCGTTCAGTCTATCGAACAGGGCGCACTTCTGGCTGTCGCTCAGCGCGTTAAACCGGGCCGCCCTTTCCTGTGGATCCAGGTTGAGGAAATTCGCCACCATGGCATCCGTTGAATTATTAAGTGACGAGGCTGTTCCCCGGGCCGCGGCGGGGCTGGAAACCTGATCCGTTGCCAATTGAGGAATCAACCCCTGCTCCAGGACAAAAGCGGAAGCCCGGCCGGCCGCAACAAAAACCAGCAGAAAGGAAAAAGCCACTAGCGAAAAAATGAATCGTCTTTCGAGCATGGGAAGTCCTCATCAAATGGGGTGCTGTGGAAACACAACGCCGGGAGTCTGAAGGGTCCTTGAATGGTCATGGATATTTTCATCACGCAGATAGTGTTGGTTCGAGGAAGGGAAAGCATGGACTAGCTACTCCGCTCCCGGGATTACGGGCGAAAAAGATTAAGCTATTGAAAACGGGTAAAAATATCCGCAATCCGTATCCGCCGTAAACTGTAATAGGCTCTTGGCTACGGCTGACTGATTAAGGATAGTAGGCCTGAAAAAGAGGTGATGTCAAGCAGGTTTTGGAACTTCGTCACACAGTGCGGATGTAATTCCCCACACCGGGGTGGCTCGGCCATATCCATTTCGGTATGATCAATTGACATGCGTTTCTCTTTCGCATATAGTGCCACCAATCAATGCATCTTGTATTCGGAGATGTTGCCCTTCCCAGAAATTCCACCTGGAATCTAATTCCCTCCGGGGTTTGCGAGAGTGCAGGGAACGGCACTCTTGAAAAGAAGCATGGATGTGTGATGCCAGCAAAAAATCATCTGTATTTTGTCCTTCTTTTTATCGTCCTTCTCATGGCGAGTCCCTCCAATGCACAAGTCTCCGTGAATGTGCCCATCGGCCACTGGAGTTACGAGGCCGTCGCAAAGCTGACAAGCCTCGGTCTTGTCCGGAGCAGCATGCCGGACACAAAGCCCTACACGCGGTTGGAGATGGCCAGGCTCGCCCGGGAAGCGGATTCTGCTTTCGAGGAGTACCTGAATGCGAACCCGGGTGCTTCCCTCGCAGGACGCACGGAAATTATCCGAGGCATCCTGGACCGGCTGAAGACCGAGTTCGGCGCTGAGCTCGAAGAACTTCGCGGGACGAGCAGGGTATCCACGTATATAAAGCCCATTGAGGACATGTATGTCCGTTATCTCGGTTCGAACAATGACTTCACCCTGGAAAACGATAAGGGGCAGACCTATGCTGAGGGCGCAAACCTGCGGGCCGGGTTTTCGTCCCATGGAGTTATTGCCCACCACCTGGCCTGGTATATCAATCCTGAATACCGTTATTCAAAAGATCAGTTCAGCGGCAACAACAACGACTTTACGATCCTTGAAGGGTATGGAAAGCTGCAATTCTGCAACCTGGAGCTGGAGGCGGGAAGGGACAGCCTGTGGTGGGGAAGCGGCTATCACGGCACCCTGATCCTGACCGACAATGCCAAGCCGTTCGATCTCATCAAACTCTCCAACCCGAGACCGGTGGTCCTTCCATGGGTGTTCAAATACCTGGGCCTTTTTAAGTTCGCCGCGTTCTGGACCCGCCTGGGAGACGATCGATATATCCCTGACGCGGAATTCATGGGACTTCGGTTCGACCTGAAACCCTTTCCTTTTCTGGACATCGGCGCGTCAAGGACCATTATACTGGGAGGAAATGCTCCCCAGGCCCCGAAAGGGGTAACGGAACTGAGCGGCCGGGACTGGATACGGGTGCTCTCGGGCAGAAATATTGCGGGTGCCCTTAACACAGACCAGATAGCGGGGGTCGACGCGAAACTGCATTTCAGCTCGCTGGATCGCTGGATTCCCGTCCTCAAATCCATCGACCTGTGGGGAGAGTTGTACGGGGAAGATCAGGCAGGGAAATTTCCCAGCAAGAATGGCTATGTCATGGGGATGAAACTGGGGGATATCCTGCTTACCGGAAGAACGGATTTCATCCTGGAATACGCTACCAACGTGGTGGCCAACAGTCCCGGTGTCTGGTACAGCCATGGCGTTTACCAAACGGGGTACCGGTATGAAGGAAGAATTATGGGAGATGATATGGGCGGTGAAGCCAGGGAAATCTTCGCGCGACTGGAACACTACCTCTCTCCGAACCTCATTATCGGTCTCGATTATAATGCACAGCAAAGAGGCGCCCAACACCCGTATCCGGAAGAACGGGACAGATATACGATGGACCTGACCTGGTTTCGATCGGACCGTCTCTCCTTTCAGGGCGGGTATCGATTTGAATCCATAGAGAATAAAGACAATGTGCAGTCTCAAGATCAGGATAACCGGATCCTTTCCCTTTCTATGACCTACAGCTTCTAGACGTAACGGTTCCAAAAAGAGTCATTCCCAGAAAAACGGACGTGGTGAAAGAAGAATGACCAAACACAAGAGAAGTGTCTTTGTCTGCCAAAACTGCGGTTATCAAGCCCCCAAGTGGCTCGGCCGGTGTCCTGATTGCGGGCAATGGAACACCCTGGTGGAAGAATTGCCCTCCACGAGGCCGAAAAGAAAGAATAGCGGCGGCGCAATTCCCCCGGCGGCGATCACGAATATCTCTCTTGATCAGGAGACACGGCTCAGAACGACGCTTGGAGAATTCGACCGCACGCTCGGCGGGGGACTTGTTCCCGGCTCTCTCGTCCTGATCGGCGGCGATCCCGGAATCGGGAAATCCACGCTCGTGCTCCAGGCCCTTGACCAGCTGGCGCAGCAGGGAATCCGGGCCCTCTATCTCTCGGGTGAGGAATCACCCCAGCAGATCAAGCTCCGGGCCAACAGGCTGGCGGCCACATCGGAAAACCTTTTCATAATGGCCGAAACCTGCGTGGAAGACGTCCTGGACACCCTGGAAGAGATGAAACCCCGGGTCCTGGCAGTGGATTCCATCCAGACCGTGTACACGGAGACGATTGCGTCCGCCCCCGGAAGTGTCGGCCAGGTGCGGGAAGTTGCTTCCCGTTTCATGGGATTGGCGAAAACCAGCGGCATGCCGATCTTCCTGGTGGGGCATGTGACCAAGGATGGGTCCATCGCCGGCCCTAAGGTCCTGGAACACCTGGTGGATACCGTGCTCTACTTCGAGGGTGACCGCGGTCATGTTTTTCGCATCCTCAGGTCTGTCAAAAACCGGTTCGGGTCTACGAACGAGATCGGGGTGTTTGAAATGAAAGACTCCGGCCTTGCGCAAGTGGGCAACCCTTCCCGCATCTTCCTGGAGGAGCGGCCCGAAGGGGCCTCAGGATCTGTGGTGATTCCCTGCCTGGAAGGCACCAGGCCGCTCCTGGTGGAAATCCAGGCCCTGGTCACATCAAGCCCCCTTGGGATGCCGAGAAGGACCGCCGTAGGGGTGGATCACAACCGCATCGCGCTCCTGGTGGCGGTGCTTGCGAAACGGATGGGGATGGAACTGGGGGACCAGGATATTTTCGTGAACGTGGCCGGTGGGCTCAGGGTGGACGAACCTGCGGCTGATCTCGGCATCATCTCGGCCATGATGTCCAGTTTCCTGGACCGCCCTGTCCCCACAGATGTGGTCCTGTTCGGGGAAGTGGGCCTTGCGGGGGAAATCCGGGGGGTAAGCCAGCCGGAACTGCGCATGAAAGAGTCTCGAAAGCTCGGATTCTCGCGGTGCATCCTTTCGAGCAGCAACCTTCAAGGCACGAAGATCCCCGAAGAAATGACAGCAACTGGGGTCTCTTCTATTCAGGACCTGTTTGAGGCTCTCTTCAGGTAACCTATTCTCTCCACTTGACCACATCTTCGATGGGCGCTCGTTCAGACCTCGAGCGGTTGATGGTTGCATCGGGGTCCCTGTATCCAACGGCCACACCGATCACCACCTCTTTCCCTTCGGGGATGCTGAGGACGTCCTTGATGTCCTCGTCAAATGCCGTTATCAGACCGATGGGACAGCTTCCCAGGCCCAACGCGTGCGCGGCCAGGACCAGGTAGCCTACGACGACACCGATATCCGTCAGACGCACCCTTGAAAAAACGGAATCCAGGGTGACGATGACTGCGGTGGGCGCCCCGTAGAAATTGCAGCTCCCCTCATTCACAAAATCCTGGAACGGCACGGAGTCCGGAAGATTCGGCCGCATGACATGCAGCAGGCCACGTTCTCTTTCCCGGAAATAGTCAGGAAGGGGCTTCTTGGCTCCCGGACCGCAGGAGATGTTCCTCTCCCGCATCCGTTTGACCAGGACCCGGGAAAGACGCTGCTTCTCCTCTCCCGAGACCACGATGAATTCCCAGGGCTGGAGGTTGATGGCGGACGGGGCCTGGGTCGCGAGCCCCAGGAGCTTTTCAAGGGTCTCTCTTTCCACCGGTTTCTCGAGAAACCCCCTGGTGCTCCTTCTCTCTTTCATTGCGTGCAGAACGTCCATCTGTAATACCTCAACATACGGGCACAGAAGCAATTCCAACCATAAAAAAAATTTTCTCTCTCGCCCGCTCACTTCATTCGCTAGCGGCACAGGGTTATCAGAGATAGACTATTTTATGTTCAAAACTCCGTGTTCTCTGCGCCTCTGCACGAGATACTGCTTCTGATTAAACGTCTATTTCTTCTTTTCCTTGAGGTTGAGGGTGCGTTTCACCAGCTCCTTCTCATGGTCGTAGTCGATAACCCGCTGGAGCATGATTTTCTGGGCCATCACCGGTCCCGCTCCATGCCAGGTAGCCACGCCATGCTGCCCTGCCGTCCAGTTCTGCAGGAGTTTGTGCACCTTCATGATGTTTTCCGTGGGCTCATCCGAGCCGAAACTGAAGAACTCTTCTACGTAATCCTTGACTTCCGGATTCTTGAGTTCTTTCAGGGAAGGCATGGTCACCACGAGGCCTCCCCCGATATCTCCTGCCAGGGCCAGGACCCGCCAGAACGCATTGCAGATGTTCAATTTCGATACGTTGCCCATGAGTTCATCGGGCAGAAAAACACCGGAGCCTTCGGGCTCTTCGGCGCCCTTGTTCGCAGCAGCCAGTCCACACGCCCTGCCCGTCTCCCGCAGGACTACCATCTCCATGAGCTGCTCGTTGATATGGGCCGCCTTCTCAAGCCCTTTATATTCCTGGATCAACTTGCTGGCCCCGATGACCTGGTTCATGAACCCAACCTTGCAGGTGCCCCCGCAGGTCATGCGATGGGTCTTGGCAAAGCGGGTCACCAGTTTGATCGAGTACGGATACTCGCCGCAGTGAAACACTCGCTCCCAGGGGACAAACACATCGTCAAAGATCACCATGGAGGTTTCGCGCTGGCCGAATACGGGATTCCCCAATTCTTCCAGATCATCCGCCAGTTCCCTCTCGGCCGAATAGGGTGAATACTGGCAGACGTACGTGATGCCCTTTGTATCCGTCGGGACGGCGAAGGCCACTGCGTAATCCTCTTCCCCCTCAAAGTGTGCAGCCTGGGGCAGGACCACGAGTTCCTGGCTGGCATACGCCCCGCTGATGTTGATTTTCGCTCCCCGGATCACAATCCCGTCTTTATTCCTATCGACGACTTTGAGAGAAAGATAGGGGTCGGGCCAGTCCAGGGTCTTCTTATTCCTGCTTCCCCTGGGTTCCGTCAACGCGCCGGCCACGGAAAGATCTTTCCTCTGCACCGTCTTGAGATATTCCAGAAATCGCGAATGGTATTCGGTGCCGAGGTCCCTGTCCATTTCCCAGGTGGTGCTTGCGAGGGAGTGGAAGGCATCATATCCGACGCATCGGTAGATGCAGGTGCCCAGCATCTCCGCGGTAAACGTTCCCGCCTCGGCCTTTTTCACCAGGTCTTCCCTGCTCGCGCTTACGTGGGTGTACCTGTTGACCACGTCATCAATAAGGGGAGAATAACACGTCATGATAGCTTTGTACCTGGGGTCCAGGGCCCATGCGTAGCTTGCCTTGTTTGCTTCTATCACGGTCCGGGTGTTCCGATTCTCAAACAGGTTTTCCACCCGCCTTCCGTTCATGAATATTCTTGGATTTAACTGTCTTACACTTTCTTCGAATTGCTCGGGCGTCATCAATGCCATGTGCTGTTTCCTCCATAAGTTCGCAAGCGCACCGCCAGAGGCGGTGAGGTTTCAATCCCTCCTTCTCAAGGAGAGAAAACGCTCTGGTTCATTCCGTTCCGGCGTACTCCAAGACCGGTACAAGCCGGTTTCCAATCCAGAAATGAGATGTTTCGCAGGGTCAAGGAAGTCAAGGGAGTACGCGTTCCGCATACGTCGGCGGGAACGAGTGATCCCGCTGATTGATGTCGACCTGCCCCGTCACAGGCCGAAGGATTGTGAGAAATAGCCATTCATGGATGGAAACTATTTGCTTGTCAGGGGACTGCCCCCGCCGTGCAGGCTGAGTACTTCATACCCGTTTTGCTGCAGAAAGGCAACAATTTCCTCAGGCAGAGTACCCTCTATCGCCAGTACGGACTGGCCTTTTCCATCCTTGAACGACACCCCCTGCACCGTAAGCTGGATATTCCTGGAGGCATCCCGTTTGCACGCCATAAAAGAGTGGGGCCCTTGCTGGAAAGGAACTCCGAGGAACCGGAGGGTCTCGGCAAGCATTTGCGAGGGATCTTTGACACTGTGGAGGGAAAGGACTCTGAATCCATGTTCTTTGAGGAGGGTCTGCATCTTCTCTCCCAGACCCGAAAAATCCAGGACACACTCGACGCCGTTTGATTTCAGGGAAATATCCGCCTTGATCAGGAATTTCAGGTCTTGCACTTCACTCTTATAGACAGGAATATTCCGGGACCTGGTGAATTTCTGCCCCAGGCGCTCCAGGATCATCTCCGTCCGTGCAATCGGATCATCAGGAGCAGAGATGACATGCGGATTTGATTTTTCTCCCCCGGGCTGGCTGTCACCAGGAGGATAATCGATGACCTTGATCCCCAGCCCCTTGAGGTAATCCTGAATCGTCCGGGGGATTGCAGGCATGTGCGATCCCCGCAGGGTGAGAACGGCCATGGTTTGCTTTTGGTCGGAAGATCCGCCGGACATGGGAAGAAGCCAGTCACCTGTGATGCGAAGCTGAACAACCCCCCCGAATTCGAGCGGATGCCTGGTACCGTCGCTGTCCGTGAAATCGCATTCAGCGATAATCTTACCAAGCGCGGACCGCAGGGTGTCGTTTCCGGTGAGATGGACGACCCGGTACCACTTCCAACTTGATTGGATCAGCTCAGCGACTCTTTCGGGAAGCTCATTGTTCAAGTCGACAATAACCCTGTTCCCTGTCGGGGCGTTCAGCACGGGAAAGGACTCCGCCCTGAGGTTGATCTGCCCACCTGCCCGCAGGGGGATAAAAAGCTGTCCGCTGCTGACCCAATCCATGCCCAGATCTGAAAATATTTGGGCCAGATCGCGGGAGACAGGGCTGACTCTTTCTTTTTCTTTCGGCGCCTTCTGCTTCTTTGCCTGAAACCGTTCCGGGATGATGGGTTTTCGCACCACTTCCGGCGAATAGATGGGCAGTCTGATCCGTTGTCCGGGAAGGATCACATTGATATCCTTAATGTTTGGATTGAGTTTTTTGACCAGGGCCAGGTATTCCCCGTACAGTTTTTGTGCAGGCACGTGATACCGCCCCTCGATGACCCGGGTCAGGGCATCGCCCGGCTGGACGGTATAGTCTTCCATTTTGAGGTTCTTCAGGTCAGCCAAATCCATCTTTTCCACGACCGGGGCTCTCCCGATCCCGGCGTCCGATACCGGCACAATCCTCAGAGGGATAAGGATCCGCTGTCCCGGATGAATGAGATCAAGGTTTCCAAGGGACGGGTTCAATTCTCTGAGCACGGACAGCACTTCCCCTATTTTCCCCATTTTCAGGAGTTTCTTCTTCCTCAGGATCTGCCAGAGATGTTCGCCCTTGCCCACCACATAGGGGCTCGCAAGGACTCTCTTGTCCTTCACCTTTTGGATTTTTCCCTGATTCAGGCCGGCTGTCTTGGTCAGGGAAATGCTATAGGTCTCTTCTTTCTCTTGAGCAAGGGCGGGCGACAGGGCTGTCGCGAAAAGGAAGACAATACAGGTAAGAAAAATTTTTTTGCCCTGACGGAACATTGGCATACTTTCTTCTCTCCCATTAACGGGATCATCCCTACAGGCCATATGTCTGCCTGCCCTTTAGGAAAATACATAATCCCCCGTCCCTGTCAACGGAAAAAAGGCGGTCTCCCTCCAAGTAATGCAGCGCGTGAGATCAGGTCTGAACTCTCCCGAAAGCGCGACAAGGCCCCGATCGGGTTTATTTGGCACTACATATTGATATCTACAGATTTCACGAACACACCATCTGGTATTTTATCTTTACAAACAGGAAGATATTTGGTAGAGGAATGGCAACAATATAAAGGCTAAAGGCTAAAGGCTAAAGGCTAAAGGCTAAAGGCTAAAGGCTAAAGG
>CAZEGG010000127.1:0-8936 GCA_964511755.1 uncultured Desulfobacteraceae bacterium
AGCGCGTCTTTGACAAGCGGGAGGAATAGGGCGATGCCCAATGGGCAGGCTCAGAGAGGAAGCCATTTCTTCCGTTCCGAGTCTTCCGGGCTGGTCTTTTCGGTGACTTATCAGCGTGGGATAGCTACCCCCTCCGCATTCTCGACTTCGTCGAGCTGCGGGTTCCCCCACTGATAAGTCACGAAAAGACGGCGCCCTCTCGCCAGTCACTCCAGAAAAGGCTTCCTCCCTGGGCCTGCCAGGAAGGACCGATTGACGGTCCGTGTTCCACGGAACAAGGTCCCCGGCAAGTGATAATCATTGCATGCGGGCTTTTGCGGCGGGTTGACGGACCGAACTGTGAATGAACGAAAAGTAAGGAGTTTCTATGAAAAGATTTGACTACCATCAGCCGGATAGCCTCAGCGAGGCTTTTGATCTGATGGAAAAGCTCGGGAAAGGGGCAAAGTACGTTGCCGGCGGTACCGACGTCATTGTGCGGATCAAACAAAGGGCGATCCAGTCTGATGCGCTTATTTCCCTTCGCGGCATTGAGATCCTGAAAGGATTTGAGGTGAATGGGGAAGTCTCAATAGGCAGTATGACCCTTTTCAGGGATATTGAGAGGAGTGGAGAGTTGCGGAAGGCCTGTCCTGCGCTGGTGGAGGCGGTTGCTGTTCTGGCCAATCCGCAGGTGAGGAATGTGGCTACTCCCGGGGGAAATATCAGCAATGCGGCCCCGTCTGCCGATTGTGCACCCCCGTTACTGGTGATGGAGGCGGTCTTGACGGTGGAGGGACCGGGCGGGAAGAGGGAGATCCCGATCGAGGATTTTTTTGTGGGCCCCGGGCAGACAGTCATGGCCCCCACGGAGATCCTGACGCGGGTCCGGTTTTCGGCGGCGGAAAAGGGTACCGGAACCGCTTTTCTCAAGGTGGGGCGGACAAGCCAGGATATTGCGATCGCCAATGCCGCAGCCCTGGTGGAGATGGAAGGGAAAAAGTGCCGGAAATGCCGGATCGCGGCAGGCGCGGTAGCACCGGTGCCGCTCAGATTGGAGAAGGTGGAAGCGTTGTTGGAAGACAGCGAAGTGGATGCGGAGCTCCTGGACGAAGCGGCCCGGGTGACCGCCAAGGAGGTGCAGCCCATCACCGATGTGCGGTCGACCGAAGAATACCGGAGGCATATTTCCGGTGTGCTGGTGAAGAAGGCAATACAACGGGCTGTTGAGCGGGCGCGGTAAGGAGGCAAGCCCGGCTGCCTGATGCCCTGAACTCCGTACCCATGAGGGGAGAGGAAGAGATATGAAGAAAGAGATTCATTTTACATTGAACGGCTACGCGGTCGCCGTGGAGGTGGAATCACACAAGATGCTCCTGAATGTCCTGAGGGAACAGCTGCAGGTCACCGGGACCAAGGAAGGCTGCGGCCAGGGAGAGTGCGGGGCATGCACGGTCCTGGTGGGCGGATTGAGTGTGGATTCCTGTCTCTACCCCGCCTTCGAGGTGGAAGGGAAGTCGGTGACCACGATCGAGGGCCTGGTCGGCGAAGGAAACAAACTGCATCCCATCCAGAAGGCGTTTGTGGAGAACGGAGGAATCCAGTGCGGATTCTGCACTCCGGGCATGATCATGTCCGCCAAGGCGCTTCTGGACGAAAATTCTCATCCCTCCGAAGAGGAGATAAGGAGGGGGATTTCCGGGAACCTGTGCCGGTGCACGGGATACGTCCAGATCGTGGAATCGATCGAAAAGGCCGCACACATGACTGAGGCGGAGCCGGGCAAATCAACCACCTGATCAGTTGACGACCCGACTTTTTTGAGAGGATCAGACGGGGGTAACACATGACGGAATTCAGTTTTATCGGCACGGAAACACCAAGACCGGACGCTCCGGACAAGGCGGCAGGCAAGGCTCTCTATATCCACGACCTGACCCGCCCGGGGATGCTCTACGGCAAGATCAAGTTCAGCGACTATGCACACGCGCGAATAAAGAACATAGACACTTCAAGGGCGGAAAAACTCCCCGGAGTGCGGGCGGTCATCACGGGGTATAACACCCCGGAAATCCGAATCGGATTCATCAGGGACAATTTTGTGTTGAAGAAAGGAAAGGTACGCCAGTTCCGCGATGAGGTGGCTGCAGTTGCGGCCATTGATCCTGAGACAGCGGAAGAGGCAGTGGACCTGATCCGCGTGGAATACGAGGAACTGCCGGGGGTATTTACCCCGGAAGAGGCCCTTCGGGAAGACGCACCTCTGGTCCATGAGGTGGACGTGAAGGGCCGTCCCAAGACGGACAACCTTGTGCCTGTCCCGTGGAAGTTCACGGCCGGTGACGTGGAGAAGGCGAAGGACAAGGCGGCTTACCGGGCAGAGGACCATTTTGAGACCCCGCTTATCCAGCAATCATGCATGGGGACCGCCGGCTGCATCGCGGAGTTTGATCTGCAGAACAATCTCCTTATCCACACCAAAACGCAGATTCCCTTCCTGGCCCAGAACGATTTCAACCGGGCATTGGCGGCCATGGGACTCAAGGGGAAGAACAGCCGGGTCATCGTACCCGCCCTCGGTGGATCCTTCGGCACCGGGCTCGACACTCACGGGTATGAATACATCTCCATTTTGCTCGCCTACAAGACCGGAAGACCGGTCAAGATAGTGCTCACGAGAGAGGAAGAGTTCACCGCACTCTCTCCGAGGCAGCCTTCGAAAAGTCACATTATCCAGGGATGCGACAAGGAAGGAAAACTCCTTTTCAGGGATATCAGGATGGTCCTGGATAACGGCGCCTACACGTCATGGGGGGCCACGACGCCCAGCGTGATGATGCTGCCCATTTCCTCCCTGTACCGGGTTCCCAACGTATTCTACGACACGAAGATTGTCTACACGAACAACACCTACTGCCAGGCCATGCGCGGATACGGCAATCCGCAGGCAGCATGGGCTTTGGAAAGCAATATGGATCAACTGGCCGAGGCAGCGGGTATTGATCCGTATGAGTTCAGACGCAAGAATGCGAACATCCCAAATGATATCAGTCCGATGGGGCTTCACATCACCACGTGCGGTCTCAAGGAATGTCTTGATACGGTTGCCGAAAAACTGCAGTGGAAGGAAAAGCGCGGCAAGAAAAAAGGCACGGCCAGGGGTGTGGGTATGGCCTCCCTGTTTCACGTGGGCGGTTCCGGTCGCGTCTACCGGTCCGACGGTACCGGGATTATCCTCAAGCTGGACGATTTCGGGAACGTCTCAGTCATCAGCGGCGGCATTGAGATGGGCCAGGGGTTCAATGCGGCGCTCTCTCTCGCCACCGCAGAGGCCCTCGGGGTGACGCCCGATCGGGTGACGGTCATTTCCGGGGATACCGCTACCTGCCCCTGGGATGTGGGAACCCATGCCAGCAGGGGCGCATTCACCTCCTGCAATGCAGCCATCATGGCGTCGGAAAAGGCGCGAAGAAAGGTCTTTGAGCTGGCATCGGAACACTTCATGCCCAAGGTCAAGAGCAGGATGAAGAGCAGGAAGAAAAAGGACCCTGATTTTGAGATCCCGGACCTGGATTACGAGCGCATCTGCGATCCGTCCGAGTTCGACATGAAGGAGAACATGATTTTCTTGAAAGAGGAGCCTGAAAACCCCCTCCTTCGACTGACTCTGGGCGATATTCTGCGGGAAGCACACTACCGGGAACAGGGAACCATGATCGTGACAGAGGCCTTCTATGACCCCTGCAACCAGATGATCGACGCGAAGACCTGCCGCGGGAACCTTTCCGCCACGTACATATTCGGGACCCAGGGCGCCGAGGTGGAGGTGGATCTTGAGACGGGGAAGGTGAAGGTGCTCAATTTTGTGGCCGCCCATGACGTGGGACAGGTGTTAAGCAAACAGGCCATCAAGGGACAGATTTACGGCGGGGTGGTACAGGGTCTCGGCTATGCCCTTTCAGAGGAATACAAGACGGACCGGGGAAGGAATCGGAATCCAAACTTCCTGGATTACAAGATCCTTTCGGCCCCCGACATTGATTTCCCCATAGAGATAGAATGCGTGGAAACCCATGACGTCGAAGGACCTTTCGGGGCCAAGGGCGTGGGAGAACCCGGGCTTGTGCCCACTGCTCCGGCCATTGCGAACGCGGTCTACGATGCCGTCGGCGTGCGTATAAAGAGCCTGCCCCTGACGCCGGAGAAGATCCTGGCGGCGCTTGCGCAGAAGGAGTAGCAGGGAAGAAGGATGCACTCAGGCGGGGTGGGCGCTTGTATTCCGCTCCGCTGCGAACAAATGAGGAAACAGATGGGCGAGAAAAAGCGCCTGTACTATCCGTATCATAATCCATTGCTGGTATCGCCCGCACGAGCGCTTCCGAAGGAAATGGCCGTCGTCGGAGCGGGCACCATCGGTCCTGACATTGGATACTACCTGAAAAGGGCCATGCCCGATAGCAAGCTCTTCCTGGTGGACGTAGTGGAAAAGCCGCTCAAGAATGCTCAAAAAAGGCTCTCCGGCTATGCGGAAAGGGCGGTGGACCGGAAGAAAATGACCGCACAACAGGCGGAGGCGGTTCTTGCAGATATTTCGTACACCATGGCATATGAAGACCTGAAAGACTGCGACCTGGTGATCGAGGCTGCAACGGAGAATATCCCCCTGAAACAGAAGATCTTCGAGAGTATCGAGAAAATCGTGAGGGCGGACACCTTGATCACTTCAAACACCAGTTCCATTCCCGCGGACAGGATATTTTCAAGGATGGAGCGTCCGGACCGGGCGACCGTTACCCACTTCTTTGCGCCTGCATGGCGCAGCCTCCCCGTAGAGGTTGTCAGTTGGGAAAAAGTGAACCGCGAGGTGCTCGATTATCTTTTCTGGCTTTTCGCAGCCACGGGAAAGGTCCCCCTTATCACCGACAATGTCATCTGTTTCATGCTGGACAGGGTCTTTGTCAATTGGTGCAATGAGGCCGCCCAGCTCCTGCCGGATGTGACTGCAAGCCAGGTGGACAAGGTGACGGAAGAATTCGTCTTTGCGGGACCTTTTTTTGTCCTGAACATGGTGAATGGAAATCCCGTTATCATTGAAACCAATACCCTCCAGGCGGAAGAAGGGGAGCATTACAAGCCTGCGAGACTCCTCGCGTCCGTAGACCGATGGCATACCCATCGTCCCGGGACCGGGGTTGATATGCCCCGGATGTCTCGGGAAACCATCAGGGACCGTATGCTCGGAGTCATTTTCTCCCAGTGCTTTGACATCATCGACCGAGGGATAGGGACAAAGGAGGACCTCAATTTCGGCTGTCAAATTGCGCTGGGGTTCAGGGAAGGACCTTTGGATATCATGCGGGACCTTGGAGAAGACGAAGTGAACCGGATCATGCAGAAGTTCGACCGGGAAAGGCCGGGATACCCGCAACCGAATGAAGCGGAAGGGTTCTACCAGGATTTCAACCGGTACATCCTTGTAGATGATGTGAACGGCGTCAAGGTCATCACCATCCGCAGGCCCCAGGCCATGAACGCGCTCAATGACGAGGTGACGGCCGAGATACTGAAGGTCCTGGAGGAGTATGCTCATGACCCGGCCGTGAAGGGGTTTGTGATTACCGGGTACGGAAGCAGGGCCTTTTCAGCAGGCGCGGATATCGGCAAATTTCCCGAGATGCTTGGGAACAGGGATGCGTCCATTCAATACTCCAGAGACTGCGCCAATGTCCAACTCTTCATGGACCGGATGCAAAAGCCCGTTGTGGCGGCGGTAAACGGGATGGCCCTGGGGGGCGGCCTCGAGTTGGCCATCCGCTGTCACAGCATTGTCGCTACCAGGAACGCGGTGTTCCAGTTTCCGGAAATCACCCTGGGAATTCTTCCCGGGATCGGCGGCTGCGTTGTCCCCTACCGGAAATGGCCGAAAGGAGCATCTCTGTTTCATGAAATGATATGCCTCGGGAGGCGGATCGGGGTAGAAGAGGCCCTGAACATCGGCATGGTGGACGAGGCGGCGGAAGATTATTCCGATTTGATCGGAAAGGCCGTCAATCTGGCCGGGACCGGGGGCGACGCTGTGAAGAGAATTCCCGATGGCAGGGTGCAGATACCGCCGATAGAGATCCCGTCAAAACCCATGGCCGGTGGGCTCGCCTTGAGCAAAGAGGCGCTTTCAATCATCGTGAAGACCATTGAGGCGGGCGCAGCCGCCGAACATCTCAGCGATGCCCTGGAGATCGGATACGCCGGATTCGGCGAAATCGCGTGCGCCGACGCCGCGCAAGAGGGAATCACCGCCTTCCTGCAGAAGAGGAGACCCGAATACAATAAGTAGGAGGCGCAACCGGAGAACGTAATGAAGAAAACCTCCATGAGTGCATCGGTTCCCGAGGCCATTTCATTGCCTTTTCTCAAGGCCCAGGAATATGTTGAGCGCTATTTCCGGGGGAGGGAGGAGAATCCCGAGCAGGGGCTGGTGAGCTTTTCCGGTGAGCGCTACATTCTGGTTCGTGCGGCTTCCATGTCAAGGGAGTTCTTTGATATTGTGACCTCCCTTTACGGGGACCGGGGGATTGAGGAGGCAAGAAGAGTGGCTTTCGGCCTCCTCTTCGATATTGCCCATTCCATCGGAAAGGCCGATGCAAGGAGTTTTTCGGCGAAAATGGGGGTGACGGATCCCATTGAAAAACTGTCGGCGGGCCCTATCCATTTTGCCCATACGGGGTGGGCGTTTGTGAAAATCCTGCCTGAATCGAATCCTACCCCGGATCAGAACTATTTTCTCCTCTATGATCACCCATTTTCCTTTGAAGCACACGCGTGGCTTGAAAGCGGTGAAAAGACGGACTTTGCCGTCTGTATCATGAATGCGGGATATTCATCAGGATGGTGCGAAGAGAGTTTCGACATCCCCCTGGCGGCCGTCGAAATAGAATGCCGGGCCCGGGGTGACGAGCACTGCCGGTTCATCATGGCCCCTCCATCGACCATTGAATCTCATATTGCGCGATATTGTTCCAACTCCCGGGTCAAGCCTACGGAGTTCGGTGCTGTTGATATTCCCGAGTTTTTCCAGAGGAAGCGGATGGAAGAAGAATTGAAGCAGCACCGCGCTCACCTGGAAGAGCTCGTACAGAGGCGGACCGACAAGTTGACCGCCACCAACATCCGGCTTCAAAAGGAGATCTCGGAGCGCAACCAGGCGGAAACTGCCCTCAGGAAGAGCGAGACCATGCTCCGGGCCATTTTCGACCAGACCTTCCAGTTTGTTGCCGTGCTGAAGCTGGATGGAACAGTCCTGAAGGTGAATAAGACGGCCATGGATTTCGTGGGAATAGAAGAAAGCGAGATCCTGAGGAAGCCGTTCTGGGAAACGCGGTGGTGGATCCATTCCCAGGAGGAACAGAAGCGGTTGAAAAGGGCTGTTCGAGAGGCATCCGATGGAAAACTGATCCGCTATGAAACGAATCATGTGGCGCCCGATGGATCGGCGATGAATATTGATTTTTCCATCAAACCGGTCAGAGATGAAACCGGGAGAATCGCCCTCCTGATAGCGGAAGGGAGGGACATCAGCGATCTCCAGAAGGCCATGGAGGATTTGCGCAAAAGCGAGGCCCGGTTGAAGACCCAGTCCAAACACCTGGAAGAGGCGAATATCGCCTTGAAGGTCCTTCTCGAACAGATGCAGGAGAAGAAGATTGAGGAGAAGGAACATATTTTATCCAACATGAAACAACTGGTGAGCCCGTATATCGGCAGATTGAAAAACAGAAACCTGAACAGCGAGGAGAAGATTCTTATCAACACACTGGAAGCAAATCTCCAGAAGATTACCTCCCCCCTGGTCAGCCGCTTATCCTCCACATTCCTGGGACTTACCCCCATGGAGATCCGGGTCGCCAACCTGGTCAAGGAAGGACTTATGAACAAGGAAATAGCCGATCTCCTGGGCACTTCAACCAACACGATCTCATCCCATCGGTACAAGCTGAGGAGCAAGCTGGGGTTGAAAAACAAGGGAGTCAACCTCAGGTCCTACCTCCTTTCCCTCGAAGAATAGTTTCCATCCACAAATGGCTATTTTTCACAATCTCGGCGTCAATCTGCGGGATCACTTGTGCGGCGTACTAGTATAGTACGCCTCCGCGTAATCCCTTGATTTCCTGGATCTTGCAAAAAATATCTCATTTCTGGATTGGAAACTTGGGAGTGCTTGAACGTCTCTTGTGGATAGAAATCGATTAATTTTTCTCACCATTTTCTCATCGAATTAATAGCCTTGACCGGTGGCGACCGGGCTCTGTAAGAACATTATTGAGGCTTAGCCCTGACTGGACCCTTCACCTCTGGTGGAGGACCCGGATAAGTCCTCGCTATCCGGGGCCCAAAGTCCGCCTGGTCAGGGAGGGAGCCTTTTCTGGAGTGACTGGCGGGAGGGCGCCGTCTTTTCGTGACTTATCAGTGGGGGAACCCGCAGCTCGACGAAGTCGAGAATGCGGAGGGGGTAGCTGTCCCACGCTGATAAGTCATTGAAAAGACCAGCCCGGGAGACTCGGAACGGAAGAAATGACTCCCTCCCTGACCAGCGCCAGAGGCCACCTGATGTCGCTCTTCTTTGCGGTCCGGCAGCGGTTGCCGGGAGCAAAAGGGAATAACCTGTAATCATTTGAAGGAGGGAGTTATGGAGACAAAGAAGATCGTGTTGCCGGAATCAGAAATGCCACGCCAATGGTACAATATTCTACCGGATATGCCGACCCCGGTCGAGCCGCCGCTGCATCCGGGAACCGGGCAGCCTGTTGGACCGGAAGACCTGGCCCCGATTTTTCCCATGCCCTTGATAGAACAGGAAGTGAGCCAGGAAAGATATATCGATATCCCTGATGAGATCCTGGAGAAGTACCTGATCTGGCGACCGACCCCTCTGTACCGCGCCTATAGCCTTGAGAAATACC
>CAZEGG010000128.1:0-8917 GCA_964511755.1 uncultured Desulfobacteraceae bacterium
AATTGATCAACCTTGGAGAAGGAGAGAAAGTGGTTGGAGTAGCCAAACTCATGGACGAGTGAGAGAGGCTTTCCAGCTCTTCGGATGCCGGACCCTTACCGCGCTGATAGGAGAATGGTTTTAAGCGATCCGGCCAGAAGGAAACAGGTCGTGGGAAATGATATAAGCACTGTATCGGTGATCGGGGCCGGGAGTTGGGGCACTGCCCTGGGAAATCTCCTTGCAGAAAAAGGCAGGGATGTTGCCTTGTGGGTGCGGGAGGAAGAGGTCTACGATGAGATCGTGCGCGAGCACGTAAACAGCCTGTTTCTGCCCGGCGTTTCCTTGTCGAGCCGTCTCACCCCGGTCCGGTCTTTCGGGGAGGCGGTATCGGGAAGCCAGCTGATACTGATAGTCGTGCCGTCTCACGTCTTCCGCGAGGTCCTTGCGGGCCTTCGGCCGTACCTGGTGAAAGGGATGCACATCGTGGCTGCCACAAAGGGAATCGAAAATGAGACCGGCATGATCATGTCCCAGGTGGCGGAGAGCATACTGCCCGATACGTTCATGAGAACCTATGCCTGTCTATCAGGGCCGAGTTTTGCGAAGGAGGTCTCTGCAGGATATCCTACCGCGGTTACTATTGCCTGCAACGACATGGAACATGCCGGGGATCTCCAGCGCCTCTTCACGACCCCGTTCTTCAGGGTGTATGTTTCCGAGGACCTCGTGGGAATCCAGCTGGGAGGGGCCTTGAAGAACGTCATTGCCATCGCTGCGGGAGCATCGGACGGGTTGCACTTCGGACATAACGCCCGTGCGGCCCTGATCACGAGAGGTCTCGCAGAAATTACCCGCCTGGGCGTTGCCATGGGTGCAAATCCTCATACCTTCGCGGGCCTCGCAGGGATGGGAGACCTTGTTCTCACCTGCACGGGAGATCTGAGCCGGAACAGAACAGTTGGCCTCAAGATCGGAAAGGGTATGAAACTGCAGGAGATCACCAGCGGAATGAATATGGTGGCGGAGGGCATCAAGACCACCAGATCCGCCTATGACCTTTCAAAAAAGGTGGGGGTGGATATGCCCATCACCACGGAGGTCTATGAAGTTCTCTATAACGGAAAGGATCCGAAGGATGCCGTGAGAGATTTGATGACCAGGGAACTGAAGGTCGAGCTTGAGCATTGACAGACCATGCCCGTATTCACCAAATACCTGTATAGGGAATTTTTCAAGCTCCTTCTCCTGTGCCTGTTTGCCTTCATTTCCATTTATATGATGGTGCATTTTTTCGGCAAGGTGGATAATTTCATTGAAGCCGATGTGCCACGAAATGTGATTGTTCTCTACCTTCTCTACCTCCTCCCCTTTGTTGTCGTGCAAATGGTGCCGCCGGCAGTCCTGATAGCCGTCATCATCATGTTCAGCATGATGATGAAGAATAATGAGATCATGGCGCTCAAAGCATGCGGCATCAAGGTGTTTGACTTCATGCGCCCGATTTTTGTTCTCGGTTTTCTCCTTTCTCTCGGTCTGTTCCTGTTTTCTGAATCTGTGGTTCCCTATACAAGCTCCAGGGCGAACGCCCTCTGGAGGATATACGTGGAGAAGAGAAGCGAGGGAGGGGTTTTTGGTCGGGATCACATCTGGTACAGGTCAGGGAATGCCATTTACTGGATAGCACGGTTCGACCCGAAGAAGAAGGCAATGTATGGGCCCACCTTCTACTTCTTTGATTCCTCTTTTCATTTGTTGAGAAGAATAGACGGAAGAGTTGCAGTATGGACGGGCAACGCATGGGAAGTGAAGGAGGGGATAACCCTTACCGCGGACAAGGACGGCGGCTACGGGCTCACCCGGTTCAAGACGCTCTATCTGCAGATACCGGAAAAACCGGGAACCTTCGCCAAGGAGGAGAGGCAGCCCGAGGAGATGGGGTACTGGCTGCTCAAACGGTTCGCCGAAAAGATCCAGGATGAGGGATATGACGCCTCCCGGTACTTCGTAGACCTCAACATCAAGCTCTCTTTCCCGTTTATCGTCTTTGTGATGGTCCTTCTCGGCGCTCCCATAGCCATCCTGCAGAAGAGGGGAGGGACACCTGTATCCGTAGCCATGGGGGTAGTCGCCTGCTTTCTTTATCTCGTCGTCCTTGGCATCTCGAGGTCGCTGGGCTTTGCGGGGATTCTTCCCCCGGTCCTTTCTGCCTGGCTGGCCAACGGCATCTTTTTCTTCGTCGGGTCGTTCTTGATTCTGAAGCTCGATCAGTAAGCAGTTTCCATCCAGAAACGGCGATTTTTCACAATCCCCCACCGGTGAAACGAAGTCCCTTTGCTTCGCAGCGGGTTCCCGGAAGTCTTGAGCCTGCAAAAAATGTCTCGCTTCTGGATTGGAAACTGGACAGTGCCCCCCGAGAAATTGCATGGGCGGGCACTGGGAAAGAAAGGCATGTGGTCTCAAGGGATTCGCCTGAGACCACGTGCCGCATTTCAGTTAATCATTCCCTGACTGCTTCAATACGATGAAAATTGTCCCGTTCCCTCGTTTGACCAGGAGCAGGACTCCTCCGCTCTTGTCCGCTTTGTTCATTGCCCGGTTATAGGACCCAAGGTCCTTAATATCCTTGCGATCAACCTCCTTGATGACGTCGCCTGGCCTGAGCCCCGCTTCAGCCGCCGGGCTTCCGGGCTTCACCCCCGAGATCACCACCCCCTCTTCATCCGGGCTGATACCCAGATGGCTGGCCAGATCCGGCGTAATCTTCTGGACGGTCAGTCCCCACGGGTTTTTGTTTTCCATGGGAGTAAGGGAGGCCTGGAGGTTTTGGGGCATTGTACCGAGCTTGACCTTGAGGCTCTTCTCTTTCTTATCCCGGATGATTTCAACCGTAACCGTGGTGTTCGGTTTCTTTTCTGCTACCATACGAGACAGCATGTGGGCATCCTTAACCTCTTTTCCATCAAACCGGGTGATCACATCCCCCCGTTTCATGCCGGCCTTTTCTGCCGGACTGTCCTTAGAGACATCTGAGATCAGCACACCCTCTGTCGTACTGAGACCGAAGGATTTTTCAAGCGCGGGGGTAATGTCCTGAATCATGACACCCAGCCAACCGCGGATGATCTTTCCTGACTTGAGCTGGGGAAGGAGTTCCTTTACTATGTTGATGGGGATGGCGAATCCGATGTTTTGGCCTCTGGCAATGATGGCAGTATTGATGCCGATGACTTCTCCCGCCATGTTGATGAGAGGTCCCCCGCTGTTTCCGGGATTGATGGCGGCATCGGTCTGGAGGAAATCATCATACGGGCCTGCGCCTATAATTCTGCCCTTCGCACTGATGATCCCGGTAGTGACGGTCTGGCCCAGACCGAAAGGATTGCCGACGGCCATGACCCAGTCGCCCACTCTGATGGCATCGGAATCTCCGAGCTTGAGCGGCGCCGGGAAACCCTTCCTGGGTTTCACCTTGATCAATGCGAGATCCGTTTTCGGGTCCCGGCCGATAATCTTGGCATCATATTCCGCTCCCGTGTCCAGCTTCACCTTTATCTTAGTAGCCTTTTCCACCACATGATTATTGGTGAGGATGAAGCCGTCGGAGCTGATGACAAATCCGGACCCAAGGGCGTGGGTCTTCATTTCACCTTGGGGAATATTCCCGAAAAAATGGTTAAAGAAATCATTCCCGAAAAAATGGCCGAACGGAGAATTCGGCGATTCAAAAGGGCTTATGGGCGCGCCTTTAATAACCTGGGTGGTGGATATGTTTACCACCGAGTGTTTCACGTTTTCGGCAAGGTCTGCAAATGATGCCGGTCCGTAGTTTTTCGATCCCGAAGCGGCCGCTTGCGCGAGCGCCGGTGCGCAAAAGAGCGCAATAATCCCAAAAAATGCAATATACCTGAATATGTTTAACGAAGTCCGTTTGTCCTGTTTCATTTTTCGTGTTCCTCCTCTTTCGTATTGTATGTCAGCTGTTTCCCTCATGAACGGGGCGGTCGCCACACGGTTTCAAGTTTTCCTGGTTCGAGATGTGCAGTTCCAAGGCGTTCTGTTTTCCAACCGGGCAGGTTTTGCAGGTCTCCAGGCCGATCTTCCTGATGATATCGAACTCTCGAACGGGGATCTCGGAGTCCATCTTCTGGGCCTCATGATACCGGAGTGCACATGCATTTTTTGAAATGCGAAGATTCCCCGGTTGTCTGGGACATCTTATTAGTCGGAAGTTCATCGTATCCTCCTTACTTTGTATTGACCGCAATGTGACGGGTCTGTCATACTGGAAAAACAGCGTGTTCCCAAATCGTCAACCTTTAGGTGGAACTATAGGAACTGAATATTTCTGCAGCATTTCTTAAGCATTACAAATCTGAAACGTTCCCGGGGAAGGCCGTGACTGAGAAGATCAGATTTTCCGTCATAAATTGCGTGTCGGTTTCGGGAGTGCGAAAAATAGTTGTCGTGGAGAGAAATGTATGGTAAAAGAAGACAGTAACTTTAATGCCTCATTGTAGAATACGATCCCCGTTCTTCAGGGGATAAAGAGGACGATATGAGAAAGCGGACCGCCAGGATCTTTTCAAGCACAGCGGAAGGATCGAAGGGTTTCACCTTCCTGGAGGTCCTCATGACAATGCTCGTCATCGGCATTATCGCCGCCTTTGCCATTCCCGCCTTTTCCACCTGGTTGCCGGACTATCGGCTGAAGGCCGCAGCCAGGGAGCTGTTCTCGGATTTTCAACTGGCAAAGATGACCGCTGCCAAGACCGGAACCTACAGCACGATTTGCTTCAATCAGAAAGTCGGCACCAAAACGTATTCCTACGTGGTTTTTGTTGATGCCGACAATAACCTTGAATACGATTCCGGAGAGAAGATCATCGCCCAACGGACTTGGGGCGAAGGCGATCAGTACCTGGGAGTGTCGTTTGATCGCTCAATGGGAGGAGGAGACGGACTGACGTTCTCCAATAATGACACCGGCAATCCCTGTGTTGCGTTTCTGCCCAGCGGCATTCCTACGAGCAACAGCGGAGGTTTGGGTATGGGGACCGTCTACCTCAGGAACACAAAGGGCGTGAAGATGAAGCTGGTCCTCTCTTCTGCCGGAAACGTGCGTATCGAATGACCCCGTCGAGCACCGGAAGGTCTATGCAGATCAAGGGAAGAAATAAGATACCGCAGGGCGCGGCAGGCTTTACCCTGGTGGAACTGCTCATCGCGGTTGCAATAAGCGGTATTGTGATGGGAGGCATCTATTCAGTCTATCTCTCCCAGCAGACTTCCTATACTGCCCAGGCGCAGGCTACCGCCATGGAACAGAACGTACGGGCAGCCGTGTACTTCATGCAAAGGGATATCTCCATGGCGGGATGTGATCCCAGCGGCACAGCCCATGCCGGGATTTTGACGGCCACCGCGCATGCCATCAGACTCACGGAGGATCTGAACGGCGATGGAGACGCAGCTGAATATAATGAAGATATCAGTTATTCCCTGTATACGTCGGGAGGCATACAAAAACTGGGGAGAAAAACCCCTTTCACGGCATCGAACCAGCCTGTAGCGGAAGGCGTGGATGTCCTGGACTTCGTGTATCTTGACGGCGCACGTCACGTACTGCCCACCCCGGTCTCTGATCCTTCCAAAATCAGATCGGTACAGGTAACGCTGCTTGTCAGATCCGACAGACCGGACCCCCATTACTTAAACGCCATTGTCTACAGGAATCAGTCCGGAGATGTGATATTCGGCCCCGGAAACGATCACTTTCGCCGCAGGCTCTTGACGGTGGAAGTCCGGTGCCGGAATCTTGCCTTTTAATCGGGGAGATGAGGAAATGGAACGCAACCGACGAACTGACGCGCCGGCGAAGCAACGCCAGGGGGGTTTTACCCTGCTCGAAGTGATAGTGGCCGTTTCTATCCTCACCATCGGTCTTCTGGCCGTCGCAACCATGCAGGGTTCCGCGATCATCGCCAACGGCAGCGCAATGGACGTGACCGACGCGACAACTCTCGCGTCCGATCAAATGGAAAAACTGGCTGCCCTGCCTTATGGCGATGCCGCCCTTCAAGATACGGACGGTGACGGGGTTTCCGGCCTGGACAACATTGGATTTGATGGCGATCCGCTCACAGCGGCCGATGCTGATTACGGAATCACCCAGCAGACGGCCCGGGGAAAGACCTATGCGGTGTACTGGAATGTCGCGGTGGACGATGCCGCTGTCGGAACCAAAACAGTACATGTTATCGTGACCTGGCGGGATCATGGAAGGGTGAAACACCTCACGCTTCAGTACATAAGACCCCGTTTACAAGGATGAGATATGGAGCGCACAATGACTGATTCCTGTGGGATTGCAGCCGGTGAGAAGGGATCCGTGCTGGTGGTTGCGCTGGTGGTGCTGGCGCTTCTCACCATTGTGGGGATTGCCGCCACCCAGATGAGCGGATCAGAACTGAGCATGGCGGCGAACTGGAGATTCCAGAGGGAAGCCTTCTATGCGGCGGAATCGGCAAGCGGGTATGTGGCGCGCACCCCGAATCTCTATGACAACGGGAACATTACAGCCGGAACTCCCCGATCTTTTTCCTCTCCCGAAGGCCTTCTGGGCTCGAAACAGTCCTTTGACGGGACAGTCGAGTACCTGGGTGCTTCCGCCGCGCCCCGGGGTTCCGGATTTGAAGTGGGCCGGTTCAAGGCCCATCGGTATAAGATGCTGTGCAACGGGTACGGACCGTCCGGGGCCAAGGCCCGCATCGAGGTCGGGTTCTACCGGCTGGGTTTTTGAATCTGTCGGGATGTCGCGCAACGTGAACGGCTAAGCAAATGAGAGGTGGAATGGTAAATCGACGCGCATGGTTTCCGGGGGTGGTGATCCTCGCTGTGCTGGCGATGCTCGGCGCACAAGGCCTCGCCGATGACACCTGTCTGGTCGACTTTTCAGGTCCGGACCAGGGATGGAGCAGCCTCACCGCGCCAGTTGTTCCCTCCGCGCAGACCACCAGCACCAATCGCGTCTATTTGGGACTCTACCGGCCGGAGGACGGACCATTCTGGCAGGGAGACGTGGCCAGGTTTGCTCTTTCTTCCGGGAACGAGATCGTGGACAAGAATGGCGATCCCGCACTGGGCTCTGACGGGTCCGTCCAGGCCGACGCAGTTCCCTATTGGTCGGCAAAAGACTGGGCCGATCCCCTCAAGCCCAATTACATGCCCAACGATGAGCGGAAAATTTACACCTACCTGGGAGATTCCCGGGATCTGACGATTTCAACCAACCAGTTCCGTTCCGACAATGCCCTGCTGACCAAAGCCGTCCTTGGGAATCCAGTGCATGCCCCCTCGGACGTCATCAATTATGTGCGCGGTGCGGATGTGTTTGATGAAAATCACAACGGAGACACCTCCGAAAACCGGGAGGTGATCCTGGGAGATGTGCTCCACAGCCGGCCTCTGGCATTTACGTATCGCTACGCCGACGGCTCCTCCAAGACGGTGGTTTTCTTCGGGGCCAACGATGGGATGCTCCATGCTCTCCTGGACAGCGAGACAAATTCGGACGGCAACGAGACCCTCTCCGGCAAAGAGCTCTGGGCTTTCATTCCGCCGGACCAGCTCCACCGGCTCAAGAACCTGCTGGAAGGACTCGACCATTCTTCTTTTATTGATGCGAGCCCGAGGGTGTATGTACGGGATGTAAACGGTGACGGCGTTCTGAATGCAGGAGCAGGGGACCGGGTTATTCTTGTCTGCGGTGAAAGAGGCGGAGGCACGAGCTATTTTGCCCTGGATATCACCGAACCCGAGCAGCCCCGCTTTTTGTGGAGGATCTGTCAGACCAGTGATGCCGCTGCATTGAGCCTTCCCAGCGGCGCCGGGCCGGACACGGTGATTGCGGCATTGGGCCAGACCTGGTCGGATCCCACGTTCGGACTGGTGCGGACCTCGGGTGATGATGAAACGGGCACACCGGTGTTTTTTGTCGGCGGAGGCTACGCCTCGGACAACTCCTCCGGAAAGGCGGTCCTCGCGATCCGGGTCTTTGACGGGCGGCTTTTACGGATATGGCACAATGGTTCCGGGGGTATCAGCGGCATGGATTATGCCGTTCCCAGCGTCGTGACGGCGGTGGATGAAGATGATAACGGGTTTGTGGATAAACTCTATGTGGGTGACACAGGAGGACAGCTGTGGCGCATCGGCCGATTTACCGATGCAGACGGCAATCCTCTTTCCTTCCCCGGAACGGATGAGAACGTTATGGACTGGATGGGCCACGTTCTCTTTATCGCAGGGATTTCCGGAGAACCACTGGCGCTCAGGAAATTCTTCTATCCCCCCAGTGTAACCCTTGAAAAGGGCTATGATCTGGTGTTCATAGGATCAGGAGATGTGACGGATCCCTGCAGTCCGACGACCCAGGACAGGGTCTATGCGGTCAAGGATCTCCATGATTCCGATACATTGACCGAGTTGGACCTCGTGGACGTGACCACATTCCCTCCGGTCCCGGACCTGGATGATCCGAGCGCGGATGTGGACAGCAACGGCCACGTGGATAGAGGCTGGTACGCGCGCCTTTCGACGGGCGAAAAGGTGCTCGCAAAAGGTCTCGTTTTCAACGGGGTCTACTATTTCACCACTTTTGCTCCCAAGGCATCCGGCGGGGAAGCGACGCTCTACGCTCTGGACTACAAGACCGGCGAGCCCGCCCTTTCCGGAGCAATATTCCCCCACAACCCGGGAGGACGCCTCGGGATCGGGATCAGCATTCCCTCAGAACCCGTTGCGGTCGTCACCAGGACAGGGCAAAAGATCCTTGTGTCCAAAACCCTGCCGACTCCGATAGCTGAAAGGCCGTCGCGCGGCGCCCGGGAGGCCGGAATCCTCGCCATCAATCCCGCTTTCCCGTCTGTGAACTTCT
>CAZEGG010000129.1:0-8817 GCA_964511755.1 uncultured Desulfobacteraceae bacterium
CTCCCGGACTGATGATATTGGTAAGCCTGATTGCAAACTTTTCATTCACCACCACAACCTCACCATGACCCATAAGTTTCTGGTTGATGAATATGTCAACGGGTTCATTGGTCAATTTCTCCAACTCAACCACCGACCCCTGTCCAAGTTTCAGCAGATCTCCGATTTGAATACGCGTCCTACCGAGTTCCACGGTGATTTCAAGGGGTATATCGAGGAGAAAATCGATGCTCTGAGGGCTGTCCCCTCCCTCGAGACCGGGCTCAGCTTCGGCAAATTCCACGTTCTCCGGGGCCGGGCTCTGCTCAAGTGCGGCGCTCTCGGTCGCCTGTTCATTCTGATCGTTCATCTATCCACCTCATAGCGAAAAATTTCCATCCGCAACTATCTGCCGCGGCATGGCGTGACCCATGTCTATTCAGACTGGTCATTCAGGGTGTTTGCCACCCGGAAGACCTTTTTCTTTCCGTAACGGCCGGCGTAGCCCTGGTATTTCGGGATTCCTTGAACCCGGGCCAACAGCTTTTTGTGAAAACTATTATCAAGTACCAGGATATCCCCCTCTTTCATCTTCAAGAAGTCTTTGACCGGGAGATTGCTCTTTCCCAGATCTACGCTGAATTCCACCTTCGACTCGTAGATTCTCTGACGGAGGAGCGACAGCCACATCCTATCCTGCTCGCTCTCATCTTTCTGGTAGCCACCGGAGAGTTTCTCACGTATCGGCTGAATGCCGGCATACGGGATGCACAAGGTGATGCTGCCGGCCGCCTTCTTCAATTCCACTTCAAACTTCACAGAGATGAGAAATTCATTAGGGGGCATGACGTTTACCCCCTGGGGATTTGTCTCGGAACGTTTGAGGAACGTCTTTATGGGATATACATCCTTCCATGCCTTCTCCATGTCCGCCAGGGCAATATTCACCACCTTCTCAATGACTTTCCGCTCGATGGGTGTAAAATCGCGTCCTTCCACTTTGGCCAACCCGTCTCCATTTCCCCCGAAAAAAGCTTCGATCAGACTGAATACCAGGCGGGTTTCTATAACCAGCATTCCAAGACCACGCAGGGGTTCCATTTTGAACAGGTGAAGGCTGGTGGGAAGGGGCAAAGATCTCTGGAATTCTTCAAATTTGATCATTTCCAGCGGGCCGGAATCTATGTCGACCATCTTCCCCAGGGCGTTGGAGAGAGAATTTTTCAGTCTGTGGGCATACCGCTGATTCGCGAGCCCGAAGAGGGGCATGTTCCCTTTCAGTTTTCTCCCCTGGCCGCTCCAGTCATAAGATTCATACTCTCCCTCTGCCTCGAGACCGTCACTTTCGGTCTCCACCTCACCGCTATCCATTCCCTTCAGCAGGGCATCAACTTCATCTTGTGAGAGTATCTGGTTCACGCATTCCTCTTTCCGTTGGCAGGCTGGCCCGTTTACCCGTTGGCCGGTTTACTTCCTGTCGGACAAATTGTCACTCTTCCTCTTTTGCCTTACGCCTTACACCCTACGCCTTACGCCTGTCTTTCAAGTTTACCCGTTGGCCGGTTGCCCGGTTGGCCCGTTGGCCCGTTCGAGTTCGTCGTGTCATTCAACTCACTGGACAATAAACTCCGTGAAGTAGACATTCCTCACCTTGCCTGTTTTCAGGTACCCATTCACCATTCCCAGGATCTCTGCCCGCAGTTGGTACTTTCCGGAGAGATCGCTGATGTCTTTGTAGCTCTTGCTGCTCAAAAGGGTGATGATCCCGTCCCGAAACTGCGGCAGCCGCTTGTCCATTTCATCTTTCAGACTCTCCTTGTCCATTTCCAGTTCGACTTTCACTTTCAAATAGCGTTCCCCCAATGGTTCATTCAGGTTCACAATGAATGGGTCCATCGAATAGATCGGACCGATATCCCTGGCTGATTTCTCCTTCACCTCTCCGGCGGCTTTCTTCTCATTCTTTCCGCCGAGAACACTGCTCAACATGCCGGTCTTCCACGCAAAGGCTCCTCCTCCCATCAGGAGAACAATCACAAGTGCGAGGATAATGAACTTCATGGGGGATTTCTTCCCTTTGGGTTCCCCTTGCGGTTCTGTACCCTCTTTTCTCTCTTCTTCAGCCATCTCCTCCTTCTCCAGTCTCCCTCATCCTTGTATCATGGAACAGGCTTGGGCTACTTGAATGAGCTCTCCCGCATCTGAGGCGGCAGATACGCATTCAGTTTCTGTTCGATCACCCTTGGATTTTCTCCTTTGGCTATGGAGATTACGCCCTCGGTCATAAGATCCTTGACCATAACTTCCGCGCCGCTTCTGGTTTTCAACTTCCCTGCTATTGGAAGGCAAAAGAAATTGGCGATGATGGCACCATAGAATGTTGTTATGAGGGCTACCGCCATGGAAGGGCCTATGGTGCTGGGGTCGCTCATGGTCTGGAGCATCTGCACAAGCCCGATAAGGGTTCCGATCATCCCCATGGCAGGCGCAAAGGTACCCAGAGTGGTAAATATTTCAGCGCCTAATTTGTGCCGGTCCTGGATTGCAACCACCTCAGTTTCCAGGATGTCCCGGATAGAGCCGGGCTCGAGCCCGTCCACGGCAAGCTCAAGTCCCTTCTGCATGAACTCGTCGTTCGTCTCTTTAGCACTGGACTCAAGCGCAAGAATCCCCTCACGGCGCGCAATGCCCGCGAGCTTCACGAAGTTGGCAATGACCTGGTTGGCGGTCACCTGTTTGTGAAGAAAGGCATTCTTCACGACTTTGATCACCTTGAGCATATCCGGCAGGGGGTAGTTGATCATGGTGGCCCCCAAGCATCCCCCAACTACGATAAAAGCGGAAGGGATGTTGATGAACAAGGTGAGGCTCCCACCCATGAGGATAGCGGAAATCACGAGGATGAAAGCCGATACGATTCCAACGAGGGTTGCGATATCCATGCGACGCATTTCTCCGGAAGAAATTAGTAGATCGCAATACTACTAAGCAACCACCGTGCCAGAACCCATTTTCAGGGATGCCGAGTCTGTTTTGAGTTTTTGTATTCTTATTTCAATAGGATAATGAGTTACACCAAGAAAGGGGATGGATGCGCCATCCGCCGGACAGGAGAGCGTTGTCAATTTATTGACGTGACTTGATGGGTCCGGAGTCAAAAGTCGAGACCCGTGACTTATGACTCCGGACTCCGGTTTTGCGGTCCGCGGTTATTGTTTCAGGTTGATCAGATTGGCAAGCATCTGGTCGGTCACCGTGATGATCTTCGAGTTTGCCTGAAATCCCCGCTGGGTGGTGATCATCTTGACAAACTCGTTCGCAATATCCACGTTGGATTGTTCCAGGGAGTTGGGGGAAATGCTGCCCGACCCGTTCGTCCCCGGAATATTGGTGGTGGCATATCCGCTTTCCCTGGTTTCCCGGTAGAGACTATTTCCTTGCTTTTGGAGCCCCTGGTTGTTCTGGAACTTGGCCAGGGCCACTCTGTACAGGGGAATCAGCTGCCCGTTTGAATACTTGCCCGTTATGAGCCCGTCCGTAGATACGTCCACCCCCTGCAAATCCCCTGCCCCGTATCCGGTAGCTGACTGGAAGGTGGTGCTGGAGGATCTGGAATACTGGGTGGTGGTAAGAGAATCGTTCACCCATGAGGTCCCATCATTATGGCTTCCCAGGTTGAAGGACACATCCATGGTTGTGCCGGTGCCTCCGAGAAAATCGGGCTGGAATGCGAGGTAGCCTGTAGTGGTGTCGACAGTCTCCGCTGTCCAGTTGGCGGCGGCTGTCGGGTCGGTGTAGTCGGCTCCGTTGAAGGTGTTCATGGTCAGGTTGCTGATGGTCCCTGAGCTGTCGCTGAACTGGATCGTCCCCTGAGCGAGGAGACCGGCACCTTCAGTAGGAGTGGCCGGTGTTCCGGTCTTTGCGCCGGTCCGGTTGTCTTCGTCGGGGTTGCAGGTGATGATATAATTCCACTGGCTGCTGTCAGTGGGGTCCTTGGCGTAATACACTGTAATATCATGCGTGCTGCCCAGCTGATCATAGACCTTCACCGTGCTCTGATACGAATAGTTTGCTGTGTTCTGCATGCCGTCATTTGTCCCGTCCCAGGTGCCGGTCAGGGTTGCAAGACTGCTCGTACTCGTCTCATCGGCATTGAGATTGCTGATAACGGTCATCTTGTCGCTGGCACCCGGCGGTGAGGTGAAGGAATCCAGACGAACGTCCGTCACCGAACCCACGTCCTCGCCGTTGGTGTCTACCTGCCAACCCTGTGCGATATACCCCTCGGGATTCGAAAGATACCCGTCCTTGTCGAATTGGAAATTTCCGGCCCGCGAGTAATAGAGGTTATTGCTTCCGGCCTCCCTGAGTTCGAAGAAGCCGTCTCCTCCAATGGCCAGGTCCGTTGTATTGCCCGTGGACTCAAAAGAGCCCTGCCCGAAAGATACCGAAACATCCCCGATGGCAGTCCCCCGCCCCACTTGAGAGGTTCCGGACTGCGTTGAAATCGATTGGCTCAAGAGGTCCTGGAAGGTAAAGTCGCTCCCCTTGAAACCCACTGTGTTCACATTTGCGATATTGTCGCCAATGATCTGCATGGCGTTCCCCAGTGAACTCAATCCGCTGATGCCTGAAAACAAAGCGCTTGATAGTGCCATTTTTCTTCTCCTCCTCCATATTCTGATTTTATGCCGACGGGCGCCGTCCGTCCTCTGTTAATAATCGCTGTTTTTCTCCCTGTCTTCTCCTCGCGGTCACGGCCTATCCTCCAGCAGCCGCGCCTGAATCCGTTTCTGAAGTGGCAATATCCAGAACCTCGCTGAGATTGATCGGAATATCCCCTACATAGAGAATCGGGGATTCCCCTTCAAGATTTACGCGGGTAACCTTGCCCGTGACCATGGTGTCGCAGAGGACGGACGAGCCGGTTCCATCAACGGCATTCACCGAAAAACTGTAGGTTCCCGAGGCAACCTTGTTTCCCGATGAGTCCAAGCCATCCCATGAAAAGCTCCGCTGGCCCGCGGCAAGGACCCCCAGGGGGATGGTCCGGATAACATTTCCGGAACTATCCGTGACTTGGACCGTGCACTCGGCCTGGCTTTGGAGCTGAAATTGTCCCTTGGCTGAACGGTCCTCATCCAGAGTCAGCTGATCGCCCTTTGCCGTTATCTCCTTGCCGCAAAAATCCATGGCCTGGTACCGGGTAGAGTCCCCGGCAGACGTCTGCAAAGACTGCAGGTTTGTGTTTACATTGTACAGCTGTTCAAGGCTGCTGAACTGGGCAAGCTGGGAGGTAAATTCAGTCCCGTCCATGGGATTCAAGGGATCCTGGTTTTGCATCTGCGCCAGAAAGATCTTGAGAAAAGCATCCTTATCCACACTGTCGTTTTGGGTTGATGAAGAGGAAGTCGAGGTCGCGGTCCCGCTCTGCTGAATAGCCTGAAGAGCGGAAACAGCACTTCCACTGCCTGATGCCGCAATACCTGTTGTCATGGAAAACCTCCTTTCCTGTTTGAATATCTATTCTATCACCCGGGATCATACCCGGACGCTCACCTGGTAATCCGTTGTTGTGCGGGTTCGCACGGGAATGTCATTCTGAGAAATCAGTCCTGCATGTCTTTTTCCCCCGGCTCCCTTCACCGCACCAACCTGGGTTTTCCGTCCCCACCGCTCTTCGTCACCGCTGGATTTTCGATTATCCGCCCCTACACCGATATTGAACTCATCCACCACAAAGCCCATGTGCGAAAGTACTTGTTTGAGCTGGCCGAGGTTGGCTTGAATCATTTGCTTAACGTGTGCGCTCTCTGTTCCGAGGGTGGCCCGCAGGTGTCCCTGGTCGATCACGAGTTGGATATCGATATGGCCGAGTTCCGGCGGAGACAGCTGAATTCTGGCTTTCTGTTGCCCGGCATCGACCATCAATTGCATGCGGTCCAGGATTCTGGACACTGGCGGAGCGTTTTGAAAATATTCCGCCTCTCGTAAAGGGATTTCAGCTTCCTGCGCGGCTGTGTACGCGGTTTCCGCTCGAGTACCCGGATCAGCCTGCCCGGAAACCATGGTATCTGTGAGTGTGGGCTGCCTGTCCCCGAGTCTCTCCGCGGCTGTTTTCAAGAGGTTCTTGACGGTGCCGTGTACCTCCCCGGAGTTTGGAACCGAGGCGGCCTTACCACTTGTTGAGTTGCTTCCTCCAGCATCCTTCTCCCCCAGTTGAGACAAAACCGATCGAAGGCCGTTGTCCTGTCCTTTGATGTCATGCGTCGCATTGCTTTGCACGCCGTTTTGGAAACTGTCACGACTCTCTTTGAGGATAGCCAGGATTTTTTCCGTCCACGGCCTTCCGCGTGTTTCAGGTTGAGGCTTGAGCACAACCCCATTCCAGAGGCCGACATCCTCGGCTGTAGTGGACTCTCCATTCCCGGCCGTCTCGGTCCCGGCAACGGATTTGGCATACTGCACGGTCATCCCCTCCAAAAAAGACTTCACCTTCTGGGGGGGAACCCCTTTCTTTTCAAGAATACCGGCCAGGGCGGACTTGATCTTCTCTTGGGCACCCTCGGAAGGTGCCCCGGCATAGTCTTTCATCAGCGCCGAGAATTCCTTAGGATCGATGGCCTTGGGTACGTCTTCGGGTTTGCATTGGATTCCGAAATGGGAAAGCAGACGGACCAGGTCTTTCTGGGAGCCTATATCGGGAGATCTGCTGGAGAGTTCCAAGTGCGCTTTTTCGAGGAGCATATTTCCGGCCCCGTCATCGCAATCTTCCACAAGGGATTTGACTTGGGCCACGCCCAATCCCATCTTGAACAGGACCTGCTGAAATTGGGGAACGTCCCTGGACTCAATGATCAGGTTGTTTTGGCCCTTGGCAGTGTATGATTCGGACTGGCCGAGCCTCGCCATCAACCGGTCCAGGTGAATAAACCCTTCTTTGCCGGTAGCCGCTTTGATCAGAGAGCTCGACTGCTCGCTGCTGAACCCGTGTTTCTGAAGCAGGGTCATGAGTTTCTCGCCTGCCTCCGGCGCCAGTTTTACCATCCCCGCCAGAAATCCGAGGCCGAACAGGGAGGTTCCCAGGTTTTTCCTGCTCTTGAAGGATTTTTCACCTCCTGTCGTGCTCTTCGAATCCTGGCGATACGTGGGCGTCAGCGCCTCCGTTAAGCCCCTTTTCCCCCGTGATACCGCTGCGTTTTCCTTTGAGAGCAGGCTCTTGAACAGATTTTCAGCGATGCCTGTGGGTGTCTTTGGTACCGCGGATCCAGAGGCTTCCTCCGTAGGTCCGAGTTTCGAATAGAGATTTAAGGCTAACGCTGGGTACATGCACTTCTCCGGTTATTCACTTCACTGTGGTTCATTCTGAACATGAGCAACGTTTGTGCCAAAGAGCGGTCAATTTAATTTACATGTTAGTTCAGTATATTAGCTGACTGTTGGAAACGAGGAGCAAGTTTGATGGCAAGGGAGGAAGGTAATATTTTCCATCCAGTCCAAATCTGAGGGCAAAAAATTCCCCTCATATCGTAACGCATCTCCGGGGGAGGGAACGGAACATCGCAAGGCTTCGTTCAGCTGTGGTCCGATGATGAATGAAAGGAGAGGACTGCTGTAATCTTGTGGATTGACGATGGGACGGTGAAAAATGGATGAAGGCGTACTTGCCGGTACGTCGAGGTCATTTTTCGAGCACAACGAAGGAGGCATGGGGCAGTCGGCCGCCGGAGTAGATTGCCCGTGAGAAATGCGGGTTGGTTACAGAGTTGTCCTGTCGAGAGCGAGCCTATTGGTTCTTGCTCAACGCCTCGCTGATGGTAGCACCTTTTTCAGGCGGCATCATCGCCATTATCTTGCCCGCATCCTTCCCTTTCATGTATTTCAGAATACGGACAACGGTATTGAGGTCGAGCTTATCCATGATCGCGGCGGCTTTCGCGGGGTCCATGGCACTATAGACGGAAACGAGATGGCTCATTTGGGCGTCTTTCAAGGCCTTTTCCCGCTCCGCCAGTTTCTTTGAGAAATTCACCAGTTTCGTCTGGAGATCAGTGAGTTCGGACATCCTGGTGTCCACCTTGTCCTGGAGGGCATGGAGTTCCGCCTCCCGCTTGTTCACTTGAGCTTCCCGTTCCCGGAGTTCCTTCTCCTTTTTGCGAAGCTTCTCGTCCAAAGGAATCTCGGTCTTTCCCGGAGTGCCCTCTTCCTGCGCCATGACCAGGCCCGGAGAAGGTATTTTCGGGGATGCCGACACAAGATACCATCCGCTGAGCAGGATCTTTGCAGCCAAAAGCATGGAGAGCACGACCGCTATCGCTGTGACGAGAGATACTTTTCCTACACGTACGTTTTCCCGTGCCGCAGGACTGCAAGTTCGTTTATACGTTTCTGCTCCAGCTCGTTTTCCCTTTTTTGCCACTTCTCAAGATCCTTGTCCCGTAGTGTTTCGATCACCTTGTATTCTTTTGTCTTTTCCAGGAGCTCTCTTCTCTTTTCTGCCGCCAGATCCTGGAGCTTTTGTACCTCTTGTTCCTGGGCCCGCGTCCGTGCCTTCAAGGCTTTGAGGTAATCGGCGTATTCTCTGATCTCACAGGCAGGCGCAGCCCTGCTCATCGCTGTGGAGAAGGCGTCCTGGAGACGTACATATTCCTTTTCCATTGCCTGAAGCACTTCCTCGGCATGCAGCACGTCTCCCTGCGCTTTCCCATATTCAATCTCCGCCCTCTCTTTATGGTGCATCCTGAGATTCAGCAGGCTTTCATACCTGAAGTGGAATCTCATGATCCTTCACCTCTATCGTGCACAGGACTGCCGGCCGTATCGTCACCTTATGGTTCC
>CAZEGG010000130.1:0-8767 GCA_964511755.1 uncultured Desulfobacteraceae bacterium
ACGAAGTCATGCGGTTTTGCCAGTCCTTCATGGCGGAGCTGTACAGGCATATCGGGCCCCACACGGACGTCCCCGCCGGTGATATCGGCGTGGGTGCCCGGGAGGTCGGGTTTCTGTTCGGCATGTATAAGAGACTGCACAATGAATTCACCGGGGTACTGACCGGCAAGAGCCTGGGGTGGGGAGGCAGTCTCATTCGTCCCGAGGCGACCGGATATGGCTGTGTGTATTTTGCCGCCGAGATGCTGGGGGCCGGAAATGAGAGCCTGGAAGGAAAGACCTGCCTGGTATCGGGTTCCGGAAATGTGGCCCAGTATACTGCTGAAAAGCTCATTGAACTGGGGGCGAAGGTAGTAACCTTGTCCGATTCATCAGGCTGTATTTACGATGAGAAAGGAATAGACAAAGGGAAACTCGCCTTTGTAATGCGGCTCAAGAACGTGAGACGCGGGAGAATAAAGGAATACGCGGAAAAGTACGAAGAGGCGGTCTACATGGAAGTCGACCCGTCCGCTGATCACAACCCTCTGTGGGATAACAAGGCCGATTGCGCTTTTCCCTGTGCGACACAGAATGAAATCAATGAAAAGGATGCCCGCAATCTGGTCAGGAATGAGGTGCGGCTGGTCTGTGAAGGAGCCAACATGCCGTCAACATTGGAGGCTGTCGATATTTTCCAGGATCAAAAGCTTCTTTACGCGCCCGGGAAAGCCTCCAATGCAGGAGGCGTTGCGGTGTCAGGGCTGGAAATGGCCCAGAACAGCATGCGTCTGAACTGGCCGAAGGAAGAAGTGGATTATCGCCTCCAGAATATCATGAAGAGCATCCATCGCACCTGTCTGGACACGTCTGCCGAGTACGGCGAGAAGGGAAACTACCTGGCGGGCGCCAATATCGCGGGCTTCGTGAAGGTGGTGGATGCCATGCTGGACCAGGGTTTGGTATAGAGAAGTATCAGCCCTCCCACCAGTCACTTCAGAAAAGGCTCTATCCCTGAGCACACCCTCGGAGGAGCCGCCTGATGCCTCCGGCCCCAGGGAAAGGGCGCTCACTCAGGGGAGAGAATATTTGGGATGTGGTGCGATGAACCGGCGCGCAAAAGCGAAAAAAGAAAAGGAAGTGGTTATAGACAGGGAATGGTGCAAAGGCTGCGGCATATGCGTGGCTTTCTGCCCCGAAGAGGCCCTGGAACTGGATGACGAGGGCAAGTCCCGCTGGGCGCGCCCGGAGAAGTGCAGCAGGTGCGGGCTCTGTGAATTACGGTGTCCTGATATCGCCATTACGATCGTATAGAGAGAAAACCCGTGCAGGAAGACGTGAGATTTATCCAGGGAAATGAGGCGGTCGCGCTGGGAGCCCTTTACGCGGGCTTGGGGTTTTACGCCGGCTATCCCATTACCCCTTCCACGGAAGTTGCTGAAATCCTGTCTGACAGGCTCCCGAAACAGGGAGCCACATTTGTGCAGATGGAAGATGAGATTTCGTCCATGTGCGCCATCATCGGTGCGTCTCTGACAGGCCTGAAAGTCATGACTGCGACGAGCGGGCCGGGCTTCTCCCTGATGCAGGAAGCCATCGGGTACGCGGTTATGGCCGAGGTTCCCTCGGTGGTGGTGAATATGCAGAGGGGGGGACCGAGCACCGGCCTCCCGACCTCTGTCGCGCAGGGTGACGTGATGCAGGCGCGATGGGGAACGCACGGGGATCACTCAATCATCGCACTCACGGCGTCCACCCTCCAGGATGCGTTCGAAATGACCGTGGAGGGTTTTAACCTGGCGGAGACGTACCGGACGCCGGTTGTGCTCCTGTTCGACGAGGTGCTGGCACACATGCGCGAAAAGGTCATTGTGCCGGCCCCGGGGGAACTGGAAGTCGTGGAAAGACTGCGTACCTCTGTTCCGAAAGGGACCAACTATCATCCCTATCTGGCGCGAGAGGACGGAAGACTCCCCATGAGCGACTTTGGTGGAAGGCACAGATACAATGTTACCGGGCTGGTGCATGATATGTGGGGCTTTCCATCCACTGATCCGAAAGTGGCATATGACCTCCTCCACCACCTGGTTGACAAACTTGAAAACCGGGCAGATTCCATGGCCCACTTCAGAGAGTATTACCTGGAAGACGCGGAGACCCTTTTGATCTCCTATGGAAGTCCGGCGAGGAGCGCTCTCCACCTGGTGGAAGAGCGCAGGAAAAGGGGGGCAAAAATAGGACTGCTGGAACTCCAAAGCCTATGGCCTTTTCCAAGGAGAACCATTCGGAAAAAATGCGAAGGCCGCATTCGCGTCCTCGTGGTGGAAATGAACAGGGGCCAGATATGCCAGGAGGTGAGAAAGACTGTCTCAAATCCGGAAAGGGTCTATCTGTCCAACCGCTTTGACGGCATATTTATCTCACCCCAGGATATCCTGCAGACACTTAACGTGATCGGAGGCAAAGGGATCTGATTTGCTGGTAAAGGACTACATTCGGCAGCGATTTTTTCCGCATCTCTGGTGCCCCGGATGCGGGCACGGCACCGTCATGTCGAGCATGATCCGGGCCATCGACCGGCTTGGCCTCCAGCAAAATGAGATTGTGGTGGTCTCCGGCATCGGATGTTCTTCCCGCATGGCCGGCTACCTGGATTTCCACACAATGCACACGATACACGGAAGGGCCGTGGCCTTTGGCACCGGCGTCAAGATGGGGAGGCCGGACTTGAAAGTCATTGTCCCGATGGGTGACGGGGACGCATTGGCAATAGGGGGAAACCATCTGATTCATGCGGCGCGAAGAAACCTGGATTTGACCGCCATTATCATGAACAACCGGATCTATGGAATGACCGGCGGGCAATTTTCCCCCATGACCCCCTTTGGTGAGAAAGGGACCACTGCCCCTTTGGGGAATGTTGATCACGCGTTTGATATCGTGGAGCTTGCAAAAGGGGCTGGTGCGTCTTTTGTGGCCAGGACAACAGCGTATCATGTGCAGGAAATGACCAGGTTTTTTGCAAAGGCAATCGAACACCCCGGCTTCTCGGTGGTGGAAGTGATGAGCCAGTGTCCCACGTACTATGGCCGCAAAAACCGGCTCGGCAGTGCAGTCGACATGCTGGAAAGATACCGGGACGAAACCGTTTCAAGAGGTTCTAAGAAAGCGGCCGAGAATCCCGATTTTATTGAGCGCGGCATTTTCGTGGAGGAAGAACGGCCGGAATACTCCAGCGAATATTTGAGCCTGGTGAATCGATACGAGAGGACGAACGAGAGCGAGGAAAGATAACGTGACCGGCATCCTGTTTGAAGTCTGCCCGGATGACAGCCCCGGAGGTTACCGCTCATGATAACGAGAAGGATTGTCTTTACCGGTTCCGGGGGACAGGGCGTGATAACAGCCTCCATCATATTGGCCGAGGCCGCCGCCGTTTATGAGGGCCTGAATGCCGTACAGACCCAGGCGTACGGTCCCGAGGCACGGGGAGGAGCGACCAGGGCGGACGTAGTACTCTCAAGGGATCCGGTTCGCTATCCCAAAGTGACCCACCCCGATTACCTGGTCTGCCTGACACAGGAGGCCTATAACAAGTTCTCCGGTATTATCAGGCCGGGCGGGACCTTGCTGACGGACACCAATTATGTCAAGCTTGAGCGCAGGGTTGACGCACGGCAAGTGGAGTTGGGCATGTATAAGGCGGTTCTGGAAGAGGTCGGGAAACCCATTGTCTTCAATATCTGCATGCTCGGGGCCTTGATAGGCCTGAGCGAAATGATAAAAGCGGAAATGCTGGAAAAAGTCCTGGAGAAGAGAATCCCGCCTGATTTCATGGAAATAAATCGACAGGCGCTCCGGTTGGGTATTCGCCTCGCAGACAGCTACGAGAAGGGAAGACCCGCCTGACCCCCGTTCCGCGTACCTATTTGGCTATTCCGTACTCCTTGATTTTGGCGATGAGGATGGGTCTGCTGATTTCAAGGATCTTCGCAGCCTGGGTTCTGTTCCCATCGGTTATTTTTAGTGCCTTTTGAATGAGATGCCGTTCCAGCTGCCTTGACGCCTTTTTGATGGAAAGGGCATCTTCCGGCGCCAGGCCGGGAGGGATCTCCCGTTGCTCGGCTATCACGGAGGGGAGTTCCTGCGGAGTGATCCAATTCCCCTTCGCGAGGAGAACGGCTCGTTCTATCACATTCTCCAGTTCCCTGACATTTCCGGGCCAGAGGTGTTCCATCAAAAGGGGCATTGCTTCGGAAGAGAGACCCTCGATGTTCTTTCTGATCCTCTTATTGAACAGGTCGATAAAGTATCCCACCAGCAAAGGAATGTCGCCGCGCCGTTCCCTGAGAGGCGGAAGGTGAATAGGGAGAACATTGATGCGATAGAAAAGGTCCTCTCTGAACCTTCCCTCTCTCACCTCTTCAGCAAGATCTCTCGCCGTGGCCGCGATGATCCGAACATCAACCTTTTGTGATCCGACGCCTCCCAGCGGAGTGATCTCTTCTTCCTGGAGTACACGCAGCAATTTGACCTGAAGGGGGAGCGGGAGTTCACCTATCTCGTCCAGGAACAGGGTCCCGCCGTCTGCTTCTTCAAAGTGTCCCGGCTTGTTTTTCAGGGCATCGGTAAATGCCCCCTTCTTGTATCCGAACAGCTCACTTTCCAGAAGATTTTGGGGAATGCCGCCGCAGTTGATACTGACGAGCGGAGCGGATGACCGGCTGCTGTTCGTGTGTATCGCCTTGGCTATGAGTTCCTTACCGGTGCCGCTCTCTCCAGTGATCAGGATGGTGGTCTTGTGATCTGCCACGGTCTGCACAAGATCGAAGACCTTCGCCATTGACTCGCTCCGGGCGATAATGTTCCCGAAAGAATATTTCTGTTCGATTCTCCTGATCTGTGTCTTGAGCCGGACGTTTTCCTCTTTGAGCCGTTCCCTCTCTTCGGCCTTTTTGAGAGTGAGGAGGACCTCGTCGGTCTTGAAGGGCTTGGAGATGTAGTCATAGGCCCCTTTCTTGATGGCTTGAAGCGCCGTCTCAATGGTGCCGTATGCCGACATCATGATGTACGTCTTTTCCGGATAAGAGGAGATCGCTTTTTCCAGGAAGGCCATCCCGTCCATCTCAGGCATCCTGATATCACAGAGGATAAAATCAAAGCTGTTGGCTGCCATTGTTTCGAGCGCTTCCTTGCCGTTCTTGGCACCGGCAACCTCATAGCCCTGCTTGCCGAGCATGGTCTCCAGCATGTGCCGCATGTTCTTTTCATCATCAACGACAAGGACCCGGCTTTGCGCCATCAATCTTTTCCTCCGGCCTTCGACTTGCTGCGGTCTTCGTCATTCTTGCCTTGGTAGACCGGAATGTCAAGAGTGATGGTTACCCCCGGACCGGGATTATTCTGTGCCCAAATGGTCCCCCCGAGCCCCCTGACGATGGTGTAGGAGACGGAGAGGCCGAGGCCGGTTCCTTTCCCCGGAGGCTTGGTGGTATAGAAGGGATCAAATATCCCGGCCAGATCTTCCTCTGGGATACCGGTACCCGTATCCTGGAATTGAATCCTGAGAGTGCCTTGGGTATTGAAGGTCCTGATCGTCAAAGATTTTTCCTTTTCCATGGCATCTGCAGCGTTCATGATGATATTGAGGAACACCTGCTGAAGTTGATTGGGATCCGCCCATATGACGTCTCTTTGAGCGTCAAGCCGGGCTTCCCGCTCGATACCGGCCATCATGGGCTGGGGCTCCAGCATCTTGAGGGTCGCAAGGAGTACCTCGTGAACGCTGGTTACTCCGGGTTCTCCGCCGGTGGGTCTCGAGAAATCCAGAAGCTGACGGATGATGCCGTTGATGCGGGTGATTTCGGTCTCCACCCGGTCAAGGAAGTCCTGTCTTTCAGGCGAGGTGAGATCATCCCTCTTGAGGAGCTCCATATATCCGAGGATGATGCCTATGGGATTGCCTATTTCGTGGGCGATGCCCGTCGCCAGGCGGCCTACCGAGGCCAATTTTTCGGATTTGATCAGTTCCGCCTGGGTTTTCCTGATTTCTTCGTTGGCTTTCTCCAGGGAGGCAATGTGGGTCTGCAGTTCATCCTTGTTTTCCTCCAGGCGTCTGAGCATCATCTTCAGCGATCTGTTGAGTTGGCCCATTTCATTTTCTGAAACGTCGGGGAAAAGCGGGAGGGATTCCCCTTTCCTGAAGGCTTCGGTAATACGGAGGAGTTTGTGCACGGGATTCACCACCGACCTGGACAGGAGATACGTCCCCACACAGATCAGCACCAGGGTATTGAGGAGGACGTAGATGAGGATGAGTTTTTCGGAGTGCCGTATCTCTTCGTAAACGCTCCGAAGGCTGCCCCAGACCGCGATGCTTCCCGCAAGACGTTGTCCGTCAAAGAGGGGGGCACTCATGATGGCACTCTCGCTGGCGAGCCAGAGGACACCCCATGCCTGTCCGGAGAAATGGGTCATTTCCTTTCCTGTTACCAGGGTCTGCCTCGCCTGTGCAATCCCCTTTTTTGCCATTTCTCCAAGCGGCCCGAAGGTGAGGACTACTGCCCCTAGCCTGTCCATCATGGCTGCTCCCGAGAAGCCCGCAGTTCGGATGAGCCGTACCGTTTCATCCTTTCCCGGGCGCTCGGCGGGATTCCCTCTCCCGGTTCCGGCTGCGCCGATTCGCGCGTCCCTGAATTGGAGACTGAGCGCCTGGGTGAGCAGGCGCCCCCGCTGGAGTTTTCCCTGAATGAACGCACGCTCCTGGAATTTGAGCATGACAACACTGATCAGAAGCATGGCAGCCACGATAAGAAAGGCCAGCTGGGCAAGTATGCTGACACGCAGGCTGTTCCTGAGAAATCTCAAAGCCACTCCTCACACGAGAAAGAGAAAACTAACCGCCTACAGCCCATCTTCCTGTGCAGTTACAGAAAGAGATGGGAGTACCATCTCAGGATCTGCGGGCCGAAAAAAAAGTAGATGATGGCACCCAGAGAGAGAAACGGCCCAAAGGGAATTCTCACCCGGTAGCCTTTTCCTGCCAGCATGAGGGCTCCGCCGCCGATCGCGATGCCTGAGAGGGAGGACAGGAGAACGATAAAGGGAAGCGCGCGCCATCCCATCCAGGCGCCGATCATGGCCAGAAGCTTGACATCCCCACCCCCCAATCCATCTCTCCCCGTCACTTTTTTGAAAACCAGTGCGATGAGATAGAGGATCCCGCCGCCTCCTGCTGCACCGATAAGTGAATCCACCCAGACCACATGTCCAGGAATGAAAGAGACCGCTATGCCCGCAAAAATGCCTGGAATTGAAAGGATATCCGGGATGATTTGGTGGTGGAGATCTATGAAGCTGATCAGAACCAGAGAAATAATGAACAAAAATGATAAGATATATTGATAACTCAATCCATATCTGATAAAAAGTGCCATGCTCAGGAGTCCCGTCAGGAGTTCAACCACCGGGTAGTGTACGGGGATTCGCTGATGACAGTATCTGCACTTTCCGCGGAGAAAAATGTAGCTTACTACGGGGATATTGTCGTAAAATTTGATTCTACGGTCACAATTGGGGCAGCTCGATGGCGGAAAGATGATCGATTTTCCGAGGGGAATCCTGTAAATACAGACATTCAGGAAGCTTCCGAAAATCAGCCCGAAAAGGAACGAAAAAACGATTATCACGGTGTTTGATTCCATTCTGGTTCCTTTGTTCTTGTGCCGGTTTATCCGGGTTAGGATTTCAAAAGATGAATATCAGCAAGTCCCCGCAGGGACCGCGAAAGAAGGCCCTCATTCTTGCTATCAACGCGGAGAATCCTCAGCTCCGCCTGGTAAAAAGGGTTGCCGAAATACTGGAACAGGGTGGACTGATCGCCTACCCCACGGATACCTTTTACGGGATCGGCTGCGACCTTTACAATAAGAAAGGGATCCGGCAGATCTACAGGATGAAGAACCGGCCCCTCAAGAAACCATTCTCTTTCGTCTGTGAGAGCTTGAAGGGGATCAGCCAGTATGCCAAAGTATCCAATTACGCGTACAAGACCATGAAGAGCCTTCTGCCCGGACCGTACACCTTTGTCCTGGAAGGAACCAAGCTGGTCCCGAAAATCATGTTGACGCAGAGAAAAAGCGTGGGTATCCGTGTCCCCGACAACAGAATATGCCTGGCGATCGTTGAGGCCCTTGGAAGGCCGATCATCAGTACCAGTGCCGGATATGATGACACTGATGCCATCGAGGAAGCCTATGGGACCTTTCTCGATGTCATTATTGACGGCGGAATCATTTATCCAAACCCGTCAAGCGTCGTTTCTCTCATTGATGACATACCGGAAGTGATCAGAAAAGGGAAGGGGGATGTGAGCCGTTTTATCTAGTTTCCAATCCATAAATGGCTATTTTTCACAATGATCTTGCAAAAAATATCTCATTTCTGGATTGAAAACCTGCTCGTGCCCAAATTCCATTTGTGGATGGGCACTATCTGAGAGTGGGATTGAGGCCGCCCTGCCAGATATAACCCGCCTTTATCGGGGTCTCCTGGAGCCATTTCATCAGGGCCCGTGAAGCCGAGTCAAACAGAAGGTCCCAAAAGCTTATTCCGCGCCTTTTGGGGTACACTAATGTCACATCCCCCCTGATTCCTGTCATCCTCTTGGCCAGTAGCACGGCATCTTGAAAATTACCGAGGAAATCCACCAGACCCAGTCTTTTTGCCTGCTCTCCCGAGAAAATCCTGCCGTCGGCTATGGCCTGCACTTTTTCTCGCGCAAGGTGCC
>CAZEGG010000131.1:0-8681 GCA_964511755.1 uncultured Desulfobacteraceae bacterium
TAATGCCCGTTCTATGCTTGGCACTGATGATGCCTTGCGTGACGGTCTGATCCAGACCCCTCGGGTGACCGATGGCGACCACCCAGTCTCCCACTTCCATCTTGTCGGAGTCGCCAAAAGTGACATGCGGGAGAGGCGATGAAGACGAAATTTTTATCACGGCGAGGTCGGTTTTGGGATCCGCGCCAATCAGCTTGGCGTCATATCTCTTTCCGTTTGCCAGGAGCACGCTGATTTCCTCGGCTCCGGCAACGACGTGATTATTTGTAAGAATATAGCCGTTCGAGTCCATAATCATGCCGGTGCCGAGACCCTTGAGCTCCCGTTTGAACTTTCGGGGCATACCGGGAACGTCAAAAAAGAAACGGAAAAAAGGGCTGTTATCGAAGGAAAGGAATGGATTCGCGATTTCCTGGCTCTGAGTCACCTCTATGTGGACAACGGCAGGGATGTTGTGTTTTGCGATCTGTCGAATTGCGCTTGTCAAGTCTATGTATCCCGCCGGAGCCGCCGCCTGAACCCACGTGGAAAGGAGAACAACAGAGAACATGGCGGTTGCGGCCCAGAGGCATAACGCACCTCTGAAACGGAGATCAGTCTTATTCTTCATGACAAAGAGCCTCCTCATGTTGAAAAGGATACCATATTTTCTCCGGCGAAAGAAATAGAACAACTGACAATTTTACAGCAACCGGATATCGCCGGCTAAAGAACCCCGTGCACTGACTGTGTCCCGCCGCCGGCGGGAACACGGTTCCGTATTCTGCATTTTGATCTGTTACAAGAATAGTGTTTGATTCTTTCCTGCAGATTTCAAGAAGGTTACAATTTTGAAAGGATGTGGTATCACTCGGGAAAACAACTGCGGAGGCCTCCTGGAAAGAACAGCCGGAAAGTTACTCCGCAAGTGCCTTTCGAACGGCCTCCAGAAGGCTCTCCACCTGGAAAGGTTTCTCTAAAAACCCCTTGGAGCCCGGCACAGTGCGGTCATTTTTCGAAACACCGGGCAAACAGCCGCTCGTAACGATAATATTCATCTCCGGATTGAGCCGCAGCAGTTCATTCATACATTGACGTCCTCCCATCCCCGGCATCTTCAGATCCAGAACGACAAGATCGATTTTATTGCCTCCGTTTCGACAAGCCTCCAAGGCCTGCTCCCCGCTCTCTGCCAGAAAGACTGAATACCCGAAATGTTCCAGGATATCCCTGGTCGTGTTTCGGACCATTTCTTCGTCATCCACCACTAATATAGCTTGCGTTCCCTGTGGTAATTCGTCTGCCGTTTGACGGGCAGCCTGCTCTCCAGTCTCCTCTCTCTCCTGCACGGGAAGGTAGATCTTGAAGGTGGTACCGTTGCCGGGGACGCTGGAGCACGTGATGTAGCCCTTGTGCGCTTTCAGAATGCCGTACACCATGGCAAGTCCGAGACCCGTTCCCTTGCCGGTCTCCTTTGTGGTAAAGAACGGCTCAAAGATGTGATCGAGCAGCTTTTCATCTATTCCGCATCCCGTATCAGATACCGTCAAAAGGACATACCTTCCCTTTCTTGCTCCCGGATGGGTCTTGCAGTACTCTTCATCCAGGAACTCGTGTCTTGTTTCAAAAATGAGCTTCCCTCCTTCCGGCATAGCATCCCTGGCATTCACACTCAGATTCATGATCACTTGTTCCAATTCTCCCGGATCACAGTGTACGAAACCAAGGTCTTTGGAAAGGTGTAGTTCAATGGCAATCATCTTCGGCAATGTCCTTTCGAGGACCCTGCAGGCTTGAACGATACTATCGTTCAGATTGAGCGGTTTCGGGCTGCTTGCCGTCTTTCTGGCATACACGAGGAGCCGTTTGGTAAGATCACCTCCTCTCCTGGTCATCTTCTCAATGGCTTCTATCTTTTCGTATTCATCATCGCGAAGGTTTTTGCCCAGCAGCAGGATCTGAGCATAGCCCAAAATTCCCTGCAGGAGGTTGTTGAAGTCATGGGCTATCCCCCCTGCAAGAGTGCCTACCGCCTCCATCTTCTGGGCGTGGCGAAGCAGCGCCTCAAGCTTTCTTCGTTCGGTCATGTCAAGAAAAAAGGAAAGAATGACATTTTCCCCTCTCAGGGGAATGACCTCGGAGAACATGAGCGCATTGAAGACAGTGCCATCCTTGGCCATGAAATCCATCTCCATCCCATTGACTCTCCCTGCTGCCTGTATTTCCTTGAGAAATCGATGTCGGTCTTCTTTCGAATAAAAGCCCAGACCGGTGGTCGTTTTTCCGATGATTTCTTCCCTGGAAAAATTGGTAAGTTCGCAGAATTTGCGGTTTACTTCCCGGAGCCTCCCTGTCTCCACATCAGTCAAGGCAATGGCCTGGGGTGAGAGATCAAAAATGGTCCGGAACATGAATTCACTCTCCTCCAAAGCAGCTCGCATCCTCTTGCGCTCGCTGATGTCCCTTAAGACTCCCTGGACACCCACGGGATTTGCCGCACCGTCATAGATAAAAGCCAGCTTCAGTTCTCCCCAGAAAGTGGAACCGTCTTTTCGTACATATTCATATTCCATGAGGGGAACATTGACATCTCTTTCTTCGCTTGCCAGGGCGGCATATTTCCGGAAATCTCTCTTTCCTTTTTCGTATGAATCGGGAGTCATATAGCTCGTCAAGTCGCCGTTCAGTGCTTCGTCCACCGAGATCCCGAATAGCAATGTCACTGAGGGGCTCACAAAAGTCACCTTAAAATCCATATCCTGGACGAAAATGAGGTCCCGAATGTTCTCGGCCAAGAATCGATATTTTTCCTCTGCCTGCGCCTGTTCGGAATGGTCTTGCATATCCTTCGCGATTTCTCCTTTCGGACGAGCACCTGACAACCGGGGCTTCGCAGCGGCTGGCGGAACGCCTTGTGCCAAAAAAATGGCGGCTCCTCTCAACAGGACTGGAAAGAGCTGCCGAAGAAGCATCCATGACAATAGTATATATGTTTCAGTTATTTATATGACTTCATGCCAAGGGTGGGGATCTCCTTCCCCTGTTTGGAAACAGATTTTTGCAAAGAGCATGCCGTGCGTAGGATGTGCTTCAACACCCGATTTTGTCTGGGGATGCATATCCACGCTCCTCCCCCCGATCTTCGCGCTCTCTGCCTCGGGAGGAACATTCCGACAGGCCGTCAAAGGCGCGTGTCTTGATGAGCAGGAACATGAGGAGGCATCCTCCAAAGATAGAATTTGCCGGTGGGTTCGAGGCACCCAGGTTCTATTCACTGGTGTTTCGTGGCGCCCGACGGCGCAGCCATCGGTACACGAGCACCAGTGCGAGAACCACGAAAATGGCGATGACCATGTATTCCCGGGCGAGGTGGATGACTTTTTCATAATGTCTTCCGAACAGATATCCCACAAGGATGAATTCGCCGATCCCGAGCAGAACACCGGGCGTGTTAAAGAGGGCAAATCGTTTATATTCTACACGAAAGATGCCTGCAAGCGCCGGGGTAATCCAGGAAAACGGACCGCTGAGCCGTGCCAGGAAAATGGACCAGGCCCCATGCCGCTTGAAGAAGTCTTCACCTTTTCGGTAATTTTTTTCGGTAAATACCCTTCCAAGAAAGCGGCTCCGGCCGAAATGGATGAAAAATGTCTGTCCATAATACCGCCCAAGAAGATAGCTGGTCGTATCGCCGAGGATGCCTCCGGTATAGAACAGCACCGAAACGATCCAGATATTGAGAATTCCCATACCGGCAAGGATAGGTCCTGCCAGAAAAAAGAGCTCTCCGTAGACAAAAAGGGAAAAAGGAAAGACCGTCTCGATGTAGGCCCCTCCGAGAAGAATCAGGTAGGCTACCTGCTGGTGCTGTTCGAGAAAAAGGAGAAAATGGTCCATGTCCTACCTGACGACCTCGTACCCCTTTCTCTTTTTCACCGAAACAGGCTGCAGGGCCTGGTACAGCCAGATAAGCGTTTGCTTCAGAAAGCCGTGCCTGGCGAATCGTCTGGCAGAGGCCAGGACAGCATCTGTTTGAAAGAAGAAAAAACGCCCATATCGCCCGGCCTGTTTGAGGTAATCCAGATCCTCTGAATAGTAGAGCCGTTCATCATAGCGGATATGTGCGGCCACATCGGCCCTGACAATCTGGAGGGAGTAGGATGTGTGGGTCATACGATGCCAGAGGTCGTACGCGCGAAACCACTGCCTGGCCCGCGTCGAGGAATCATCGGACGGCCCGATGGATACGGTGCCGATCACCAGATTGCCGTCGATGTGTTTTCCAAGGTACTTGTTGAGTGCGAGAAGAAAATCAGGTTGCAGGACGGTATCCGAATCGAGAAAGATGATCCAGTCACTCTCAGGGTCGGTCTTCGCAAAGCCGATATTTCTGGCCCGTGACACACCGCGTGCACAGCGATAGGCAGACACATTGTCATAGGCATCCCGGTAGGTTTTGACCGTTTCCCAGGTGGCATCAGTGGAACCGTTTTCCACTACAACAGCCTCATACCTGTCTTTCGGGTAATCAAGCCGTATAATCCGATCAAGTGTCTTGCCGACATACCCTTCCTCGTTATGGGCGGGTATGACAAAGGAAAATCGATTCAAACGAAGATGTCTCCGTACTTCCTGATGGATAATCTTCAGGGATTCTTTGGTCTTCCAGGGGGCCTGGAAAGGTTTTGTCCGCCGCACCTTGTTCACCAGACAGGACAGATCCAAACGATCCTGTTGTCTGCTGGTAACGTACCATCCTTTGGCGCCAAGGAAATCAGCAAGGTATTCCTGTTCGGTCTGGCGGGGGGTGGCAAACAGAATGCCGGGTTTTTCAAGCTCGGCAAGGTCCATAACCGTGGTATACCCGGAACGGGAAACTATCAACCGTGCCTGGTTAAACAACCTCGTGCGCAACTCGCCGGTTGCCACCGGGTAAATCGTGATGTTTTCCTTCTGAAGAAGGACGGCCTCGGATTTGCTGGTATCGCCCAGGACAAAGACTTTGGCACCAGCAAGGTTTTTAGCCTCCTCAATCAGCCTCCGGGTGAATGATTGGCGTTGATCCTGTAAGTAGCCGCTGATGATAAAGAGGTAGTCTATCTCTTCCTCAGCCTCTTCACGGCTATAGGACGAAAGGATCCCGACCCACGCGTGAGGCAGGTGCTCCGTAACTCCGTTGTGGGACAGTTTACCGGAAAGGTTCCACCTCTTCCCTGGAAAATCCGGGATGAACACCTCGTCAAACCGGCCAAGAAAAGAAGCGTTCGCCCGGGCAACAACCCTCCGGAACAGCCCAAACCCTTTGGGCATGATAAAAGAAATCTGGTGAGAAATGGTAAAGGAGGGTATAGAGTATGAACAGATCCCGTAGCGGCCGTCGGAAATAATGCAGTCATACTGATCTTCCCGCTTTCTGACAAACCTCCGCTCCTGAAAAATAAGCCGGCAGGTGGTGAAGAGATCCGCAGCAAGGTAGAAGAAATAGGCAACGCCAGACCCGCGTTCAAGATTCGGATAGTCTCTCAAGTCAATGAAGCCGATTTCCCTGTTCTTGAGCTCCTCCTGGAGAAATCTGAGCGCATTCCCATGAGAAAGGACGGAAACCCGCCACTTCATGTGGACATAGGATTTGATAATCGGCAAGGACCTGGTTGCGTGACCAAGTCCCAGTGAGCTGACGGCAAACAGAATACGCCGAGACATGAGAACTTCCTGTTTCCTTTTTCACACCTTGAAGAGAAGAGTGATGGTTCTTCCGGCTGAAACGTACCTTCACGCCCTTCAATCAACGGCCTCGTAAAAGTCGGTCTATGCCCCAAGCAGCATCTTATGCGCAAGAAACCGGATCAGGAGACAACAACACGAAATGCCAGGATGCCCCTCGCGCGCGCATATCCCGCATGTTCGTGCCGCAATTCATTCGCGTCCATCGCAGAAGAGCCGGGAGAGTATCGAGTATCTTACATGAAAAAATGATGAAGATCGAACAAAAAAGTGGAAATTGAGCCGGTGATTGGTAAGATTGAGACACACCGGTAAAGGTTAAATCATGACCAATAGCATCATACACAGTATCCTGCCTGCTCTCCAGCATTTTCAAATGCTCGGGTATTGGGCGGCCTTTTTTGCCGCACTCCTTGAAACCATGATCGGCGTGGGCCTCATACTCCCGGGATCAACGTTGATTCTTTTTCTCGGTACACTCTCGGGAAGAGGCTATTTCGATTTCGGTGACCTGCTCTGGTTTGCGGTCATGGGCGCCATAATCGGAGATAACGTCAACTATTATTTGGGGAGAAAGTATGGCGCCAGATGGATTAGGAAAGGTGTCTTGTTCCTAAAACCGGCACATCTTGAAAAGGGGCGGGTGTTCTTCGATGCCCACGGTGCAAAAAGTGTGTTCCTGGGGCGCTTCATCCCAAGTGTGAAGGAAATTGTGCCTTTTCTTGCAGGCTTGGTAGGTATGCGGCAGAGGACCTTCTTCCTCTGGAACGTTCTCGGCGCGATAGGTTGGGGATTTGAGTGGGTAGGGGCCGGGTATGTTTTTTCGCAGTCCCTGAAACTTGCGCAAACATGGCTTTCCCGCGCGGGGTTCTTCCTGAGCATCCTCGCAGCACTGATCATAATCTTTTACCTGATGAAATGGTTCGCGGCAAAAAAGGGGAAGTATTTCTTCAACCTTCTTGCTTCTCTTTGGTCCTCTGTGAAGCTGGCCGTTGCCCGAAACCCTGAGATAAAAAAATTCACTTCCCGCCATCCGACCTTTTTCCGCTTTGTGATGGACCGTTTTGACCGGAAGACTTTCGCCGGTCTTCCCGCCACCGTTCTGGCACTTGCATTTACCTATGCACTGGCCCTTTTCGGCGGCATCATAGAAGACATCGTCTCTTCCGACCCGATTGTCACTCTGGATGCGCGTATCGCGCATCTGCTGGCCGTATTCCGAACTCCCGTTTCTACAAAGGTTTTTTTCTGGCTGACGGCCCTCGGCATGTGGGAAGTGATCACGGTCTTCGCTCTATCGGCAATCTTGATCTTGTGGTTGCTGCGATATCGTCGCTACATCCTGCCCCTGCTCGCCGCCATCTTGGGCAGCGCCGCTTTTACGCAACTGGGGAAGTTCGTATTTCATCGTCCCCGTCCCCAGGCAGCACTCTATGTGGAACACTCATTCTCTTTTCCCAGCGGACACGCCACTGTTGCCGTCGCCTTTTACGGTTTCTTGACCTACATCGCCATGCGCGAGGCAAGACGGTGGGAAGCGAAAGTCAATATCTTTTTTGCGGGAATGGCGGTGGTGCTCCTGATCGGCTTCAGCCGCCTCTATCTCGGCGTTCACTTCCTGAGCGACGTGTGGGGAGGCTATCTGGTCGGCGCCCTTTGGCTCATTGCCGGCATCAGTATGTGCGAGTGGCTGCGATCGAAACAGGCAGCCCGGCCGACGTCGCCTCCCGCGCAGGGAGGAACCCGAGCCATTTCTCTTGTCCTGGCGCTCTTGTCACTGGCATTCTATGCAGGTTTCGCCGCCCAATATACCCCGCCGGCAAAGTCCGCCGTTCAGGTCCACCGGATTGTCGTTCATCAGATCCGGAAAATTTTTTCGAAAACCGGATCAATCTATACGGAAACCATAGACGGTGAAAGGCTCAGACCAATCTGCTTTATCATCGCAGCCAGGAGTGATAGGCTTTTTGTGCAGGCCATTGAAGAATCCGGCTGGCATCCGGCAGATGATATCACTCTGTCCTCCCTCGCAAGACTGTTGCGGTCCCACATACTGGGCAACCCCTATCCGGACGCACCGGTGATCCCCGCGTTCTGGGGCACCGCAATCAATGATTATTCGTTCCGCCGGGCATCCGGTTCCCATCAACATTCCAAATATCGTTGCGCAAGGTTTTGGAAGACTCCCTACGACACCCAAGACGGCGACCGTCTCTATGTGGGTACGGTCAGCATTGCCTCAGGTCTCATGTGGCGGGTGACGCGGAAGGCATCAGTTGATAACGACGCGGGGCGAGAGCTTCTGTTCAAGGATCTGAGGAACGCAAAAAAAATCACGGATTTTAAAAAACTACGGCTCGAAAGTCCCGCAGGGACCAAAGGCTTTCATGAGAACCGAATTCTTACCGACGGATCTGCCTATTTCATCCGGCTGCCATAGACGACTGCGCACGTGTAATCTGAAAATATGCCCCCGGTGTCTGGTCTGACTCTTGCAGAGACGGAGTGGTACAGGCGAGAGGGCTGCTGCGCAGGGGTACCGGTCAACTTCCCCTCTTTCAAGACTGGTCGTGCAGTTGTCCCAAGCCGCGGCCGTGCTCTTTCTGCCGGTCGTCATCATGCCGTTGAGAGTGAAGAAAGGATGATTTTTGGGACCGTCTGTCATATTATGAGAACAGCATGGAAAAGAAAAGGAGGTGGTTTTCGTGAGAAAACGTACCGCATTTTTGGCCGTGATCTTAATTTCCGCTTTGTTTTTCGGTGCCGGAATCCCGGGGATTCAAGCATATGAAGGTCCTCTTTCCAAAAAGAAGGTAGCCTCATACAGCGATATTAAGTTCAAAGTTGATAATTTTGGAAAAATTGAGAGGGGCATGACGCAGGAGGAGGTATTGCAGTTGCTGGGCGTGCCGGAAAAGATAAGGGAAGAGCATCGGCGACACAATCGCTGGACAGTCCATTACTTCTATCCTGACGGA
>CAZEGG010000132.1:0-8680 GCA_964511755.1 uncultured Desulfobacteraceae bacterium
CCTTCCCGGCAATCCGTCCTTCGGCATGGGAGCCGGAGGAAAACTTGTGGCTGGATGCGCCGGAGCCGTCACCGGCTGCAAAAAGCCCATCCACGGTGGTCATGTTGGCATATCCCCATTTGTACGGGGTGTCCAGGTCCTCGGGACCGCTTACCCAGGCGCCGGAGGCACCGGAGTGGGAACCGATAAAGTAGGGTTCGCAAGCGGCGATCTCGGAGTGTTTCTCTTCGGGCTTGACATTCTGGGAGGCCCAGAGAATGGCCTGGGAGATAGTCATGTCCAGGAAGTCTTCCCATGCCTCACTCTCCAGTTCTTTCATTTTCTTCTTGAAGGCCTTGGGATCATCCTTGTACTGGTCGGCGATCTTGTTGATGGCTTCGTCGGTCTCCATGTACAGGGGGCCCAGGCCCGCGTCCATATCCAGCATGCCGAGATAATTCCTCAGGTTTGCCGGGATGGGCTTTGCCAGACCATAGGGGGCCCAGTTCTGAAGCTCGTCTTTCCTGACCGCCATGTACTCGCCGCCCTGGGCGCTGATGGCTCTGGATTTGAACAGCAGGAACCATGCTCCCACAGGACCGTACGCGTCCTTGAACCGCACCGGAATAAACCGCACTTCCTGGCAGGTCATCTCAGCGCCGGACTTGATGGTGAAGTACGCGCTGGAACCGCTGTTGAACGGCGGGTACCAGGAACGGCCCAGACCTTCACCGACGGATCGCGGGCGGAACACATGGACGGCGCCGCCCATGGTGCAGATCACGGCCTTTGCCTTGAAGACGTAGAACTTTTCCTCACGGGTGCTGAAACCGAGCGCGCCTACGACCTTGTTGTTCTCCACGAGCGGCTCAGTGATATACACTCTTTCAAAAATCTCGCCGCCGGCGTCCGCCAGGGCATTCTTGGCGGCCTCAGCAATGATGATCTTGTAGGACTCGCCGTTGATCATGAGCTGCCAGCGTCCCTCATGCACGTACTTGCCTTCCTCGTCCGTCCAGATTTTGAGACCCCATTTTTCAAAGAGATGCACGGTTGAATCCACATGACGCGCAATATTGTAAACCAGGTCTTCACGGGAAATACCCATGAGGTCCTGACGCACGTAGCGGACATAATCCTCTACCGTATTCTCTCCGTCTTTCACGCCGACGTACTGGTTGATTGCCGAAAGCCCCATGGCCACGGCCCCGCTTCGATCCAGGGCGGCCTTGTCCACCATGGTGACCTTCAGGCCGTTTTTCTTGGCCCAGTACGCTGCCTCGGTGGCAGCGCCACATGCCGAAAATCCCCCGCCAACGATCAGGAGGTCGGTGCTCACTTCTACGGTTTCAAAATTTGCCATAATTTACATACCTCCTTTTCCTATTAGAGTGTGGGAACTGCGTCCAGGCCCAGGGATGCCGGCTCTGTTGCCAGGGCCTGGCTGTTCAGATCGTCGTGGGTTGCAAAACCACCCGACGGATCCGCTGACCCTTCTTCATTGGTCCTGATGGGGAACTTGAACCTTTTCAAGCTGCCGTCACGGAACTTCACCGTCCACATGATATCCTGAGACCCTCTGAGCGGCGTCGCACTGGCCCCCATGGGGACAAAGTCGGCATATCCGCGCACATCCATGGCCTGCTGCGGGCACAGCTTGACGCAGCACATGCACTCCCAGCACATCATAGGATCCCGGTTGTATGCTTTCATTCTATCTTTGTCCAAGAGCATCAGATCGTTGGGGCAGATATACATACAGGCTGTCTTGTCCTGCCCTTTGCAACCATCGCATTTTTCAGTTATTACATAACTTGGCATTGTTTTACCTCCTTGAGTTTACTAGTTCACTTCCTGATCGGTCAATGTATTGCAAAAACGCGTAATCCGCACCTCCTTTCTGTGAATGATCACGTATGAGTTCTGCATTCTCCTCATATAGTAAAGCGTGTTCCAGTTTCAAACGGGCACATTGTCCCATCCGGTTTCCAAAACCTGTTCGTGGATGGGCCTCCGCTATTTTTTCACATCCCCTGTTGCGGCACCATGGAGCTTGATTTCCACTTTTTCTTCAAGATTCTGATAGTAATCCTGCAAGATGGCCACGACTTCCGGACGAGAAAACTCCGGCGGGAGATTCCCTCCCTCGGAGAGGGTCTTCCGGACCATGGTCCCGGAAAGGAGGAGCCTGTCGTCTTTTCCGTGGGGGCAGGTCCTCATGGAGGCCATCCCGCCGCACTTGTAGCAGTGGAATGTCCAGTCTATGTTCAGGTTCTCGCACTTCAGCGCCCCCTTCGGGATCTCGTTGAAGATCTTCTGGGCGTCGAACGGACCGTAATAGTCGCCCACTCCTGCGTGATCGCGTCCGATGATCATATGACTGCACCCGTAGTTCTGGCGGAACGTGGCATGAAGCAGAGCTTCTCTGGGACCCGCGTAGCGCATTTCCATGGGGTACCCGCCCTGCACCACCGTCCCTTTCACAAACCAGTTATCGACCAGGGCCTGGATGGCACGCACACGAACATCAGCAGGAATATCTCCCGCTTTCAGTTTCCCCACCAGCTGGTGGATGTAAACGCCGTCCATTACTTCCACCGCTATCTTGGCAAGAAATTCATGGGAACGATGCATGGGGTTTCGAAGCTGCAGGGCTGCGACCCGCCGCCAACCCAGATCATCAAAAATTTTCCGGGATTCCGAGGGCCACTGATAAAGACCCTTGAATTCCTCGGGGTAGTAGCTTTCGCTGATTACCTTGACCGGCCCGGCCAGGTTATATTTCCCCTGAGCCATCACCTTGGCCACACCGGGATGTTCCGTGTCCGTGGTTGTAAAAACGGCCTTGCACTCATGGTCCTTGTCGATGGTGTATTTCTCTGAGATTTTCATGGTGGCGATGGTGGTCCCGGTTTCCACATCCACCAGTGCAACTTCGTCGCCTGCTTTCACTTCTTCATCGTCGGTCGAGAGGGTTATGGGGATGGGCCAAAAGGTGCCGTCGGCCATCAGGAATTTATCGCAGACTCCCTGCCAGTCTGCTTTGGTCATGAAGCCGGTGAGGGGGGTGAACGCCCCGATTCCCATCATGATAAGATCGGAAGTCTCTCTCGTACTGATGGTGAGCTTCTTGAGCCCTTCAGCCTTTGCGGCTTCCGCCTTGAGCGCATCACCCTCAAGCATCAAGGGCATCAATTTTTCTTCTTTTCCATGGGGTGCAATCAAATTCGACATGCGATATCCTCCTTTTCCATTGTGGTCACCATATCGGGCTCATCGAACAAAGGTCCCTTTCCTGTCCTTCTTAATCCGCATCCTTGTGCATTTTGGCACAAATGTTTTTATCTTGATTCTTCATCAGCTGTCAAGAAAAAATGTATGGGGAATTCCAAGATTTTTCGGAAGCCGGGACTTACTCAGTAATGCCGTTCGATAATGAAACGGTTCAGTTCCTGGAGATTCTCTTTGGCGGGGGAATCCGGGAATCCGTCGAGGCAAAGAGCGGCCTCATCCACATATTTTTCGGCCTCCGACCGTACTCTCTCCAGGATGCTATTCCTGCATATCAGATTCATGAGATGACGATATCCTTCCTCTGACGGCATTTCCTGCTCGAGCAGATTCTGGGCCTGTCTTTTCTCTTCGTCTTCCATTACCTCTCGAGCATATATAAGCGGCAGGGTGATTTTTCCTTCCCGGATGTCTTTGCCGACCGGTTTTCCGAACACTGCCTGGCTGGAGGTATAGTCCAGGAGATCATCCATAACCTGGAACGCCATGCCCATAAGGTAACCGAATTTCGTGAGAGAACACACGGCCCTTTCGTCGGCGCGGGAGAGGATGCCTCCTCCGGCGCAGGCTGCGGAAATGAGGACGGCGGTCTTGGCACTTATGATATCCTTGTAGGTTTCCTTGTCCAAATTCCAATCGTTCGTGTGGAGCAGTTCCAGGATCTGTCCTTCCGCCATCCGGGTGGTTGTTTCGGTAATCAGTTTGAGAAAGGCGACGTTATCGGACTCAACCGCCACACAGAATGCCTTGGAATAAAGAAAGTCTCCCTCCAGGACAGCGGCATGATTGCCCCAAAGCTGATTGGCACTGGGCTTCTTCCGCCGGATGTTGGCGTTGTCAAGCACATCGTCGTGCAGGAGAGAGGCGGTGTGGATATACTCGAAAATCGTGGAAAGGCGGTACAGCTTTTCCTCTTCAGACCCGCACAACTGGCAGGAAAGGATAAAAAAAAGGGGCCGAAGCCTCTTGCCCCCGCCGAGGAGGGAATGTCCGCCTATCTCTTCAATGAGTGCTATTCGAGAGCTCAGAGCACCTTCGACTTCCCTGTCGATCTTCCGGAAATAGGGGTCGTATTTTGCGAGAATTGTCTTGTCGGTTTCCATTACTGACGCCTGGGCAATCAATCCCGGGGCCTTTGCCTGTGCACGCGCAGACCTCAATCCGCATGCGGACATTCCGGCCTGAAGCAGGCAGGCGATGCGTCCTTTGCGATCGCGGAGACATCTGTGTTATACAGCGTTCAGGCTGCCAGCCTGGTTTCCATCCGTACATCGCTGTTTTTCACAATCTCATTTCCGGATTGGAGACTCACAAGTGCCCAACTTTTCTTTGTGGACGGGCATTAGCCTAAATGCCGAAAAAATGCAAGTGTAGAGACAAAGGACAACGCTTGTCAAAAGAATTCTGTCCCGGAATTTTCTGCGATGTTCCCCACCAGGTCATATGTGTGTGCCTCGGTAATGCGAACGGACATGATCTGTCCGGGCACGCCGATTCCCTCATTAATCAACACCCGTCCGTCCACATCCGGAGCCATGCCCTCCGTCCTCCCCGACAGGAGCAGCGGCGTCTCTTCGTGTGCGCCCTCCACAAGAACCGGCAGCAGCCTTCCCACCAATTCTTGATTCAAGGCCCTGGAAACAGCCTTCTGGCGCTTCATGAGGAGAGATACCCTCTGCTTTGCAACAGCGGGGGCAACCCTCGGCTGCAGCCGGTACGCGGCTGTCCCCTTTTCGGGGCTGAAGGCGAAAACTCCAAGATGATGAAAACGTGTTTCCTCTATGAATGCAGATAATTCCTTAAATGCTGTGTCCGTTTCTCCCGGAAACCCTACCATCATTGTTGTCCTGAGATATATGCCTCGACTGCCGGACCGGATTCTTTTGATCAGGGCGGCAGGTGTTTCCCCATGGATCGGTCTCCCCATTGCCTCCAGAATGTCAGGGTTCACATGCTGCAAAGGCAGGTCCATGTAAGGACAGATCTTTTCCTCGGAATCCACCAGCGCCAGCAAGCGATCAGAGACCCTGTCGGGATGACAGTAAAGCAGCCTGATCCACTCGAGGCCTTCTATCGCCGCGAGATGCTCCAACAGGCCTTCCAATGTGATCCCGCTCTTTCGATCGGTTCCGAAAAAGGTCGTGTCCTGGGCCACGAGGTTGATCTCCTTGACGCCCGATGCAGCCATTTCTTCCGCCTCGCACAGCAGGGAGTCCAAAGCACGGCTCCGATAGGGCCCTCTCAGCCGGGGAATCATACAGTAGGAGCAATGGTGAGAACACCCCTCGGCAATTTTCAGATACGTGGTGTAAAACGGCGTAGTCTGAATCCTCGGAACGGCATGGTCGGCCATGCGCCCGGGCCTGATCAGATACACCTGTCCGGCGGTCCCGAAAGAGCCGTCCGTTACGCCGTCCACGATCTTTTCCACTCCGCCGGTTCCAAGCCATGCATCCACCTCCGGGATCTCCTTTTTCAGCTTGTAGCCGTATCTCTGCACCATGCATCCGGTCACAATCACCCGTTCGAGCACACCCTGCTTCTTCAGTTCCACCATCTCCAGGATGGTATCAATCGCCTCTTCAACCGCGGATTGAAGGAAGCCGCAGGTGTTGACCACCGCCACATCCGCTCCGGCCGGCGTCGTCGCAAAATCGAAACCCGCCTGATTCAAGAGGCCGAGCATGTTCTCGCTGTCTACGAGATTTTTCGGGCACCCAAGGCTGGCCAGGAATATCTTTTCTCGTTTCCCCTTCATTCCTTCTTTTTCCCGATTCTTGACTTCCATACTCTCAATATCATTCACTCCCCTGAGCGGGTTCACCCGTTTGCCCGTTGAGCCCGTTGAACCCGGTTGTCTTTCCAAATCTCTCCGACCTCCCGTTGCTTTTCACGGGCAAACGGGTGAACCGGCCCAACCGAATGCTTTCCGCCTATGAACCATTTCGTCCCAGAAATCGAGGAGGTTACCCGTGCTCAGGGAGTGATTGATGAAAAGAACTGAGCTTCTCTACTGATTGCTCCTCGCGAGACGGGTAAGCAGCGTGACGGCAAACTGCTTCAGGAATTGTAATTGGATGGATTCGGAGGAACGGTCCAGCAATGTCGCGCTGATGCGCATCATGATACAGTCCGATGCGGCAATGACTGTGGCAGCACGTGTTTGACCGCTCAGGTAAGACATTTCGCCAAAGCATTCTCCCCGGGAAATCAAGGCAATAACTCGACCACTTTTCTTAACGGCCGCCTTTCCGCTCAGGATGATGAAGAATGAGTCATCTATCTCCCCTTCGCTGACCACAATCTTCCCTTTTCTCACCTTGACAAGGTTGCTGGCCATCAGGATCTCTTTTACCTGCTCCCGGGTGAAATTTTCAAAAAAGGGAACATGGTGCACATAATCTACCACATCTTCAACCCTGGATTTCTTGACCGTTCCCTTCAGTCCCCGGAGAGCCACCCGCAGATCGTACGCAAAATCCATACAGGTCTGATAGCGGGTAGCAGGGTCCTTGGACAGGGCTTTCTGAATGATCCTGTCGAATATCTCAGGCAGTCCTTTTCGAATATGGGAAACGGGAATCGGCTCATCATGGGTTATCTTGTAAAGAATCGAAAAATAGTTGTCTCCGGAAAACGCCCGTTGCCCGGTCAGCAGTTCGTACATAACGCAGCCAAGTGAAAAGATATCACTTTTGTCCTCGATCGGCTCTTCCCTCACCTGCTCGGGAGACATGTAGCAAGGCGAACCTACGATTCCTCTCTCAAACGGAACCGCTGTTTCTATATAAGCAATCCCAAAGTCTGCGATCTTGATCGCACCGTTCCGGGCGACCATGATATTGGACGGCTTTACATCACGGTGCACGACGGCCCGCTTGTGTGCATAATCCAGGGCCTTGCACGCCGCGAACATGATTTCCGCGACCTTGCTGGGTGGAAGGAGATTTTCCCTTCGGCAGAATTTAACAAGGGTAGGCCCATCCACATATTCCATCGCAATATAGCAAAACTCGCGATACATGCCTGCATCATAAATTGCGATGATATTCGGATGCATCAGCCGGCCGGCGGACTGGGCCTCCGTGAAAAACCGTTCCCGGTACTTGTCTGCTTTGTATCCGGCCAGGTCTGCAGAGGGGCTGGAAATCTTGATAGCGACGTCCCTCTTTATGAAGGGATCCCTTCCAAGAAAAACCATACCCATATTACCCTGACCCAACTTGTCCAGGATTTCGTAGCGTCCAACTCGCCGTATGTCCGACAGCTCGGCTATGAAAGCCGCATCCACCTTTCGGGCATCTTTGCTCACTCCGAAGAATCGTGCCTTCAGCCAGCTTGTAAGGCCGTGTTTCCGCTCTTCTTCGGCTTCCTCAACCCTTGCTTCTTCCATTGTGTTCATTCCGCGCAGTTACGGCTATCTCAGATCGCAAAAAAAATCACTTTCGGCTGTCAGAGGATACTCCCTTGTTCAAACAGTCTCTCCACATTCAGCCGGTTGAGGGCATCAGAAAAAACATCTCCAAGAGCCTCATCAGCTCCTTTCTTGGAAACCAGCTTGTATCGTTCGGTTTGGGCACTGATGCTCTGCGTAGCAAGAAGCTTGCCATTTTCCAGGAGTTTGGCCTCATATTTCATACTTGCCATCCACCTGTGACTCAGATAATCCAGAGAGAACTCCTGCAGCACAATCGTCAGCTGGGGTTTGGAGGATTCACTGAGAGGAAGTAAGCGAAAGCCCATATTCTCAAGCCGTCGTTTGAACCCGTCCTTTACCATGTCCGTCACCTGATACGGCCCGAGTCTGAAACCCGCTTGATTATACTTGGCGATGCTGTAAATGATATTTCCCGGGAAATTCTTGAGTTCGCTCCGTGCCCCCATCCCCAGAATATTCCTTGAAGGACGGGCATCCTGTAAGGTGAAATATACCTCTCGGCCTGAAAACTGGCTGGAACTCTGCGGCAGTTGGTAGAGTACTTTCACATAGTCTATGGATGCGCAGGAAACCAGCAAAACCGTCAATAAAAAGGCCCCGGTAAGGACTCCGATCATTCGATTTCTCTCTGGCATGGTCTAGCCTCCTTTCACAGTGAAGCCTCAGCCCCTTGCAGGGCGGCCGCTTCTGTGTCCTATTTTCAGGGTATCGTTTGTCATAAAGTATCTTCTCGCACGCGGATGTCAAGAAAAAGAAAGGGCGAAGGACGGTCTTCCTTCGCCTTTCCACCCCCGGTCAGTCCGTATTCCGTATGCCGCCCATGGAGGGAGCCATTTCGAGCGTTCCAAGGCTCTAGTCAAGACTGATTTTCGCACCACCAATTTCACGAAGTGATTTGGCAAAATTTCTGATCGCCAGCAAGGTGTCAGATGCAAGGCGCCGCATCGTAGATCCCGTGTCGTGTGCGGGAGG